>JBBQMV010000146.1:0-6816 GCA_038329315.1 Bdellovibrionia bacterium
TCCCCGGTTGCTGATACTTCAAACCCTTCGTCCAGTACATGTCCGGCATGTAGATGAAGTAGTTCGACTCGTGCTTTCCACAACCGGTGAGGGCGAGTGTCGTGAGTGCGGTCAGGATGACCGTGACTAGCTTTTTCATTCGAACCACCCCCGAGCTTCGACGCTCTTCACGTCTTTTGCTCCGGCGCTTGCGAGAATCGTCTTCGCTTCGGCTTCGTCGAACGCCTTAAATTTCGCGAGACGTGCCTTGTATTTAGCGATTTCGCCGTCATCCATCTCTTCGAGTTCGTCCGCAGTCTTCAACGTCGGAGCGTCGATCATGAGCGCGAAACGATCGCGGGTGATGTTGTTATCGAAGGCGCGTTTCTTCGTATTCGGCAGTCCGTTAAAAATGAACATCCCGGCGACGGTAGCGAGACCGGCGAAAAGGACGGTCAATTCGAAGAAAATCGGTACGAACGCGGGCCAAGACCAGAACGGCTTACCACCGACGTTCAGCGGCCAGCTAATCACCGAGGTCCAGCCCTGGAGAAGTACCGCGCACATTAAACCGGTAAGACCGGCGGTCATGGTTACCCAAGGAAGCCGCGACGGCTTGAGGCCCTGAATTTTATCGAGACCGTGAATCGGATAGGGCGTGAAACAATCGAAGCTCTCGTAGTTCAAAGGACGAATCTTTTTCGTCGCTTCGATCAATGCGGATGGGTTGTCGAAGAATCCGACGACACCGGCGAGTTCTGGCTGCTTAGGAGTATTACCCATGGTGCTCACCGCCTTCCTTACCGGCCTTTTCTTTCTCTTCACCCGGTTTGTTCCGGACCTTCGAGAGATACGAGATCGAAGGAACCGTGTTCAAGACTTCCAACACGCGGAATGCGCGGTTGTCGTTCCGGAGCAGCGAAACTTCAGTCTTTGGGTCGTTAATATCGCCGAAAATGATCGCGTCGGTCGGGCAGGTTTGCTGGCATGCGGTCTTGAGTTCAAGATCGCGAAGCTTACGGCCCTCGTCCTTTGCTTTGTCTTTCGAATCGCGGATGCGTTGCACGCAGAACGTGCACTTCTCCATGATCCCGCGGGTTCGGACGGTGACGTCCGGGTTCCAAGCGAGGTTCATCGACCCTTCATACGACTTCCAATGATCGAAGAAGTTGAAGCGACGAACTTTATAAGGGCAGTTGTTTTGGCAATAACGGGTACCGACGCAGCGGTTATAGATCTGAGAGTTCAGACCTTCGTTATCGTGAACCGTCGCGAGAACCGGGCAAACCGTTTCGCAAGGCGCGTTCTCACAGTGCTGACACAGCATCGGCTGGAACACGACATCCGGATTTTCCGCAGGACCCGAGTAGTAACGGTCGATCCGCATCCAGTGCATTTCACGTGATCGGCGTACGTTATCGCGGCCGACAACCGGAGTATTGTTCTCCGATTGGCAGGCGATGATGCACGATCCGCAGCCCGTGCAGGCGTTCAGATCGATCGTCATTCCCCAGCGGTAGCCCGGGTATTCGTGCTTCGGCCACATCGAAGGAACTTCCTTCAAGCGGATTTCCGGGTCCGTTTCCGAAGAGGTCTTCGGATCGGCCCTAAATTCAGCGAGCGTGATGTCGTTCACGATCGGGCGATTCTCCGTGGCGTTGTGCCACTGGGTCACCGCGAGTTGGTAACGACGGCCGGTGTTCGCGATCACGACCGGAATACCGGCGAACGCGAGGGTCGAACCGTTCACGAATACTTTCACGTCGCGACCGACGCCGTCGCCAACGTGTCCGACGGCTTCACGGCCATAACCGATGGCCATCGCTACGACGTTCTCGTGCAAGCCCGGTTGGATGTTCAATGGAATGTCGATGACCGTTCCCGAAGAAGTGATCGTGACGACGTCATCTTGGCGAAGCCCCATCTTCTCGGCCGCTTTTGGCGACATGTTCAGATAGTTATCCCAAGTCGCGGTGGTCACCGGATCGGGAAGCTCTTGGAGCCAAGGGTTGTTCGCACGATTTCCGTCTGCCATGGAAGTCTTCGCGTAGAGCGCGAGGACGAAACCAGAGGCCGGCGCCTTGAACGGTGGGACCTTTGCGAGCGAAGGAACTTTGAACGAACGTGCGGACGTGGCCTTCGCAGGAACTTTAATCACACCTTCGCGGAGAGAATCTTCCCAGAACGCTTCGAAGCTAGCGCTTTTTCCCTGGCTCGCTGCGCCCTTACCGTAGGTCTCTTTCCAATTCGCCTTCAGGTAATCGTGCCAAGTTCCGTCTTTTTCAGAGTTCGCTACGGTCGCCGCGAGGCCCTTGGCTTTCAGCGCGCCTTGCTTAATCCAAGTGAGGAGCGTGTCTTGATACGCGCGGGTCGAGTGAATAGGCGCAAGCGTAGGTTGCTGGAGACTGACGATTCCGCCCCGTGGCTGAGCATCCCCCCAGTTTTCAAGGAAGTGGTGATTCGGAAGTACGAAATCTGCGAGTTTCGCGGTTTCGTCTTCGCGGTCGCCGATCGAAACGACAGTCGGAACTTTCGCCATCGCCGCGGTGAAGCCCATCGAGGGAGGCAGCGAGTAGACTGGGTTCGCGTCCAAGAGAATGAGCGCGTCGACCGAACCCGAGTTCATGTCGGAAATCAGCTTCGCGAGTTTTTCCGGCCGGTCGCCGACTTTCGTCCAGGCTTGACCGTTACCGTCCACCGTCACACCTTCGTTGCCAAGGGTCGAGTTCAGGTAGTTCGCAATCACTTGGAGGCCGATCGCATCTTCCGTCTTCGAAGAAAGGCCACCAGCGACGATAATACTCTTACCGGCGCCCGCACCAACGAGTGCGTGAGCGGCTTCGGTGATCTTTTCCGCTTCGATACCGGTATCGGCCGAAACTGCCGCGAGCGTATACGCCGAGAACTGAGCCGGTACGGAGACGCCTTTTTTGCGGGCGACTTCGGCCGCGATCGCGGCACCGATTTTCAGGACGCCATCCGGACGAACCGGGAAGCGAACATCGGCGTTCGCACCGGTCACGCTCATCATCGACTCGACAGTGAAGAGTTTCGACATGCGAGCAGCGGCTGGATTTTTCGCATCCGGAATCCGTCCGCCCTTTACCCAGTCCGCAGAATATTCTTCGGAAGAACCGAAGTTTCCGAGGAAGTCGGCGCCGAGCGAGAGCACGACATCGGCCTTTGCAAAATGATAGTGAGGAGCGACGGCCGTGCCGTACGATTCGATTTGCCCTTCGACGAGGTCCGTAGATCCGAAGTCATCAAGTTGGACGTGTTGGCCAGCGGCGAATGCCGCAAGGAATTCATTCGTGAGTTTCAATGTCGAGTCGCCAAGGAGGCGGTTCGAGAGGATGCGTACGCGACCGGAACCGGAAGCAACCGCCTTTAACTTCGCGACGAGTTCGAGGTCTGCGTCGACCCACGTAATCGGTTTCGAACCCCTACCCCGCGAAACCTTCATCGGTTCCTTCGCGCGGTCCATGTCATAGAGATCGAGAATGTGGGCATGGGTCCGGGCGGAAATCGCTCCGCGAGACATCGCGTGTTCCGGATTCCCTTCAAGCTTGATCGGGCGGCCTTCGCGAACTTTTGCGAGGAGTCCGTAAACCGTTTCCGGACAGGTCGTCGCGTAGTAGTTCGCGATACCGCCGGTGATTTCTTCCGGCTTCACGACGTAAGGAATGATTTTGTGAACGGGACGACGAGCGCAGGCGAAAGACGCCATCGCCATAGAAGCCCCCATGAGCGTCAGGAAATCGCGGCGCTTAATTCCCTTTGTATCGAGTTTCTCGATCAGCTCGATCGTTTCGAGCGGTTTGTCATAGAATTCTTGCGCACGTTTCTCTTTCGTCGCCGGATCGCTCCAATAGCTGGCGTTCAGCTCTTCGGAGCCGATCCAGTGTCGAGGGGGCGTAAATCCCGCTGTAGAGGTGACGTTTTCCAAACCTGAGTTGTGATTCTCACTCATTTTTATTCTCGGTATCTCGGGATTAATTCGGGATTAATTTAATAGTGACAAGTTGTGCACTGCTGAGGAGCCGCCTGGCCCTCACCATTTGGCCAACCTTTAGCTTCGATGCCTTCGAGAACATTCGACGGAGTCGAACGACCGCGATGACATTCCATGCACCAACCCATGGTCAGTGCGCCGAACTGATAAACTTTATCCATCGTCTGCACTTCGCCGTGACAAGTCTGACAAGCGAGACCGGCCGCGAGGTGGCGTTTGTGCGGGAAGTACACGAAGTCTGGAAGTTCATGCACGCGAACCCATTCGATCGCGCGGCCTTCATCCCAAGCCTTTTTCACCTGCTGAATAAGCGGGCTCGTCGTCTTCACGACCTTGTGGCAGTTCATGCAAACGGCGGTCGATGGGAGTCCCGCGTGCCGCGACTTCTCGACATCCGAGTGGCAGTACTGGCAGGGAATTTTATTATCGCCGGCGTGAATTTTATGACTGAACGGAATCGGCTGTGTTGGTGCGTAACCTTGATTCGAAGTTCGAGGCATCACGGATGCGAGAGAAACTCCCACAATCACTAGTGCCAATCCACCCACAGCCACACTGAGACCCTTAGACATGATGCGGACCTTCTCGCGTGACCCTCACGCGGCAACCCCGCTCTCCAGCGGTATAATTAAGGATTTAGGTTTCCATGGTATCTGACAAAGTTTCACGACTGTTGGCAAGCCAAAACCCTTATAACGATTCGCGAAGTTGGATATAATCATGGCGCGTTAAATCGGAAAGCCAAAATAGATGCGGCGCGAAATTTTTATGGTTTCATTGCGACGAGACGAGCGACTGCTTCCTTGCCGTCATTTGTTTCGGTGTAGTGAAGGATCTTAAACTCTTTGAAAAGTTCCTTCAGCTCGCCCGGGTTCAGAAGGTAGTCACGCCGAATCCCGGAAGAGCCTGGAAGCTTGAGTTGATCGACCGTCTGATTTTCGAAAACAACTACGCCGCCCCGCTTCAGTCCGCGCTTGATCTGAGGAATCAAGGAACGCTGAAGGTACTGAATGTTCAGGATGACCTCGTAGGTCTCGGGCTTGATTTGATAGGTATTGAGGTCGGCGTTGACCGTGGAAATCTCGACTTTGCTTTCGCGGGCCAAACGTTTCGCCTTCCGAATGGCGACTTCCGAAAGATCGACACCATCGACTACGAAGCCTTTTTTGGCCAAAAAAACCGCGTTTCTTCCCTCGCCCATCGCGATATCGAGCGCACGACCGACGGGTAGGATGTCGACATTTTCGACGACGATCCCCGCAGGTTCTTTCCCATAGACATACTTGTCCTGAGCATAAACCTGGTCCCACTGGGAGCGATCACTCTCGACGTCGTCGCCCGTCACCTTTTGGAAGACGTTCGTCCCTTTCGAAGCCGTGTCCGAGTCGGAGGGGGAACATCGGCATCCCCCGAGGGCGAGAACGAGGGTGATTGAAAGCGGGGTGAGGAATCTCCTTTGCCCAAGGATTCTCATTTGATAGACCCAAGGCATGTTTGGACTTTCCGGCGAGCATGTCGTCATCCTCCTTATTATTTTGCTGATCTTCGGTCCCCGCAAGCTTCCTGAATTAGGAAACACGCTTGGGAAGGCGATTAAGAACTTTAAGGACTCCATTTCGGGCGTCCAAGAGGTGAAGTATCGCAACATCGACGATCCGAAGTCCGAAGCTGACAAGGCGCTCGCAGAAGCAGAAGCCGCTACGGCCGAAGCCGCGAAAAAAGATGCGGCCGAGAAACAGAAGAGCTGACCTCGGCATGATGCTCGACCAAAAGAACTTCACCCAATATCTAAACAGTCACGAAATCGCAGTCGCCGTGAAGGGCGTCGCTGAACGCCTGAATAAGGATTACGCAGGCAAGAAAGTCGTTCTGGTCTGCGTGCTAAAGGGCGCCTACGTTTTCTGCGCGGATCTGATCCGCCAACTTGATATCGAAGCCGATGTCGAATTCGTCCGCCTCTCGAGCTACGGTCGCGCTCTTCGTTCGAGCGGAACCGTGACGATCCTGAAAGACATCAACGCAGACATCCGCGATAAGCACGTGCTCATCGTCGAAGAAATCATCGACAGTGGTCGCACGCTTCGTTTTCTCTACGATCGGCTGAAGGCTTCGAATCCAGCGTCCGTCGAAATCGTCACGCTTCTCGATAAGAAAGCCAAACGCGTCACCGACGTCCCCGTGAAGTATGTCGGTCGCGAAATCGACGACCAGTTCCTCGTCGGCTATGGCCTCGACTTGGAAGAGAAGTCCCGGAATCTTCCGGACATCTATTATCTTAAGTATCCAAACTGAGACTTCGCGCCGGTGAAGAACCTCGATGCGCTCACCTTTCGAGAAATCGACTCCACTCGTTACGCGGAAGCCTACGCCTTTAATCTCCTGCACGAACTTTCATTTCGGGAGGCCACGGGTGACGACGCACCCGATTCTGAATCGGAACGGGTGAAGAACACAGCGAACATTCTGACCAAGCTCACGAATGGCGAACGGAAGTACCACTGTCTCGCGGTTTTCGACGGCGAGAACATGATCGCGATTCATTTCTTGAATCGTCAGCATCTCGACCGCCAACCGGCGTGCCACATTCACGGACTCTTCGTGCATCCGGAGTACCGGGGCGGGGGAATCGCCCGCCGTCTGAAAGAAATGGGCGAAACCTGGGCGCGCGGAATGGGCTGCATTTTCATGGATACCCACGTTCGGACTACGAATCGCCGGATGCTCGAATTGAACGAAAAGCTTGGATACACGATCGCTCGGGTTAATCTGCGTAAGCCGCTTTAGATTGAGAGGCCGCTCTAGGTTTTTGCGGAATATTCGATTCT
>JBBQMV010000147.1:0-6807 GCA_038329315.1 Bdellovibrionia bacterium
CGAGCGTCGTTGCAAGGAGACCAAAGGCGGGCGGAAACCGACCGATCGTGCGGAACATATTCGCTTCGAGGAGGTAACGCCCCTCGAGGGTTTTAATCCGTTGGTCGAGGGTCGAACGAATTTCTTTGTCGTTTAGTACACCCCCGGCGACGAGGGTCACGGCTTCCTTCAAAAATGGATGAGTGATCGCGTTCGCAGCTTCCTTGAGGGTCGGAAGTCCCATCGCGGCTTTCCGGTTCAGCTCGAGAAGTTGGGTAATCGAACCCTGGTAGTCGACTTTATTTTTTCCGAGTACTCGGAGCGCGAAGACCTTTGTTAGCGCCACGAGTTTCGAGATCGGAAAGCTGATCGAGGTCGCAGCGAAAGTACCTCCGACCACGATCAGGATTCCGTGGAAATCGAGGAAGAAACCGAGATTATCGGTCGTTGCGGTCATTGCGCCGTACATCACGCCGAGGCCGACGAGGAGTCCGATGAGGGATGATGGGTTCATGCGACCTTCTTTCCTTCGCCCTTCAGGGCGACCTTCCAGAGATTATACTGGGAAATAACGTAGTTATCGTCGAGTGAGCGGAGGCGCTTCGCGAGTTCGCCAACACACCGCTGGTAGAATTCGCACTTTGTCTTCTCGTTTCTCTGGAGGAACGCCGTGAAGACCTCACTAGGAAGGTGAAACGCGCGGCAAGCCGTTAGTGCCTGAATCGTCGCCGAACGTGGAGCGTCGTCGATCAGTGACATCTCGCCGAACGAGTGACCGGCACGGAGCTGGGCGATTTCGACGAGATCGCCGGACGCCTTATTCGTCTTGAAGATGCCGGCCTGGCCTTCCATCAGAAAAAAGAGTCCGCCCGAAGGTTCGCCTTCGATGACCATCAGCGCGAGCGCTTCGAAGTTCAATATCTCCCCGCCCTTGAGGAGGACGTCGAGGTCGTCATCCGAAAAGGCCTGGAGCAGTTTCACTTCTCGAAGGTGGGCGGTCGTCAGGGTCATGCGGCCTTCCGAATGTTAGCAACGTTACCGTAGGCCGCGAAGAGGCGGTCGTTTACGTCGGCGAGATTTACGAGTGTGTCCTGAGCCCACATCTTCACGCGGTTCAGAACCTTCCGCTCGAGCGCGCCGTAGATATCGCGGCTCGGGTTCTGCATTACGGCCAGCTCTTCCTCAAGATCGCTCACGAGGTCGCGCGGACACTTCGCGAAGATCGACCCGCGAATATCATCGCGGCAGCCCTTCAAGAAGTTTAGAAGTTCGTCATGGCGGAGGCTGAGAATGACCTCGAGGAGCTGACCATCCGGGAGGAACCCGAGGGTATCGATCGAAACGAGTTTGTGTTTCACGACCCGAGCGCTTTCCGGATTGTTCATTTCGAGGTTCTTCATCACCGAATGCTGAACGGCCGGTTCACTCCGCTCGAGGAGGTTTACGAGAACTTCGCTCCCGGGGAGAGCTTCCGTATTCAATCGCGGATTTTCCATTCGCTTCCGCTTGAGGGCGGTCGCGACGTTTTGGATATAATCCCGCGGGAGATAGTCGATTCGAGAAAGTTCGGACAGGAGTTTAAGCTTCGTCGCTTCGTCGATGGCGGAGAAGATCGCGCCGCGTTTTTGGTTATCGCACTGGGTAAGGACAATCGCCTTCACGGTGAGCGACTCGTTCCGCACGAGCTCCATGATTTGCATTCCGTCCATCTCGGCCAGGTATTCGAACTGGGCCGAAGATCGAGATGCCACCACGGCCATCTTGCCGGCGACGGTGCGGTGGTGAAGTTTCTTTAAAAGATCGAGCTTCTCGGCATCATCGAGTTCGATCGGCGTCCGGGCGTAGAATTCCATGAGTTCGTTTAGATCGTGTTGGAGGGAAGGGTCACGAAGGAGGTCAAGGACTACACTTTCACCAAAAATCGAGAGGTAACCCGAGGTCGTTTCGATTCCTTCTTCGGTGAGGATTCGACCGAATACGTACTTCGCGACGCGCGGCTGTTCCGCGTAGATTCCCATGAGCTCGTCCCGGATGCGTTCGATTTCGTAACGACGGCCGACATTCGACTGGCTGCTTGAGGCCGGAGTGCCCTCGGAGTGGGAGTTCGAGAGCGCCGACTCGTCGGAGCGTGCGCTCGGAAGTGGCGGCATCGCGGTTCCCATCGGCATGTTCTTCGTCTCGATCGTCGTCTTCGAGCGAAGTGTCGAGAACGCGATGAAAGCGAGTAGGCCGAGGATAATCGCGGCGAAAATCGACGCGAAAGTCCGCATCGTTTTGAACTCCGTGGCGAGCGCGTCGCCATTTTCTACGCGTTCGATTTTTTCGAAGCGCTGGTAGTTTTCGGTTTTCTGATCTTTTGTCATGTTGGTTTCGTGATCGCTCCGCGAATTCGATTCGTTATTCGAATTCGTGGAGCGAGAGTTCGCTTCGGAAGAGGATGCGTACTTCGAGTCCGAATTCGATTGGGACGAATTTTGGTGATTTTCAGTACGGCTCGATTCCATCGATTCTTTTGATTCGCGGTTCGAGGTTTTACCGTAGGTCTTTCCGTCCGCCCCGAGGTAGGTCGCCATACCCGCGTATTCACTCGTTTCGTTACCGATACGAGGGAACTTCATTGCCTTCATACGAAGGTCGGAGTTCTTAAAGCTATTCACTTTGAGTCGTGCCATTTCGAGGAGATTCATGCGGTCGCCATCCGGAATCGCTTCTTCCATCAGGAGGGTCGCGCCGATCGATTTCACGCGGATCGCGACACCGGCCGTTTCGAAGTATTCGCCAGCCGAGCCGTAGCCGGCCTCTTCGGTGTTCACGAGATCCGTTTGGAGATCGAAATCGGTAAGCATGCAGTCTTTCGGGCAGTAGTGGGAAATGATCTCGTCGATCGCCGTCTTGTATTGGCGAGTAATTTTTTCACGCAATTCCGTTACCTTCGTTGCACTCTCGGCCGGAGACGGGAAGCGGGCGGTCTTCGTCGAGACCTTCACGGCGTAGTCGAGGGTCTCGAGGGTTCGGTTCACCAAGTCTAAAATTCGGATACGTGTGTTCGCACCGATTTTTTCGTCGATTAAGAGATTCATCTCGGCGGAGGCCGGCTCGAGTTGCCCGCGCGTCGAGGCGTCGATTTCGTCGAATCCTGGCGCGATTGATTCGGCATTCGAGACGTCGACATCGACATCGATCGCTAGAAGCTTACATTCGTCACTGCAATACTTAGAGAAGATCGGATCGACGATCGCGTGGATTTGGGCGCGGGCGGTTTTCTTTACCGATTCGATCGCGCCGGTCGTTCCGGCATCCTTCGCGTAGGATTTCGTCGCCGAGAGGGGCGCCAAGAGTAAGGCTGTAAGGAGAAAAATTTTAGGAGACTTCATGGTTTGCTCTCGCTTTCGGAGGCCAGACCCCGGGTCGCGCGTTTGCGATCGAGGTATTTCTTAAGTGAAGCATTTTTAGGCTCGAGCCGGAGTGCCTGCTGCCAAGAACGGATCGCGAGCTCCGACCGACCGAGACGATCGAGGAGGGTGCCCCGCATTTCGTAGAGCTTTGGAGCCGTCGGGAAATCGATGAGTAGGTTTTCGACGTCGAGAAGGGAAGCCTCGTAGCGACCGTCACGGTACATCCGTTTAATCCGGTCGAGACCGGCGAGGTAACTCCTATCCGCGTGTGGAGTCATGTCCGCCGAGGGCATAACGCCGAGGGTTTGTTCGATATCGTTCCGATCGCCTTCGAATTCTCCACCCGTCTTCGGGAAGGATTCGGCGATCTCGCGATCGGCAATTGTCGGCTTCCGGTCTTTATACGGATCTTCTCCATAGACGGTTTCGTCGGACGCGGCCGATCGAGTCGGCATCGAGACTTCGTCCAGTTTTGAATCTTGGTCAGGGAACGCGACTTCGAAACTTTGGTCCCCTTTGCGGGTACGGAAAACGGTGCCGTTATCGGCGGAGGTGGCGGGTTTGAATCCGTCGAACGGGTTGGTAATCGGTCCGTCCGTCTTTTTTTCGCCGGTCGCGAAAACCGTACCCACCGTCGAGCAGGCCGGGACCGCCGCGAGGGCGATTAGAGTGAGAGCAAACGCACGAGTCGTGGTCGCCAGCTCGGAACGGCGTTCCGGCGGTCGATTCTGTTTCTGCCTTTTTGTTTGTTTGCTCATAAAGTTCCGCCCTTAAAACAATGCACTGATGCCTAATCCGTATTCGATTCCCGAGACGCTTTTCTCGGTTCCCGTAATGAGCGTCGTCGCCTTCGGCCGGTAGCCGAGGGTCGTGTTCACTGCCCAATGCTTTGCCAGACGCCATTCGTAGCCGCCGCGGAAGATCCCGCCGAGGTACCCCGAGGCGTAAGTACCCCCGATTCCGGTAATGATCGAACCACGCATCTGGTTGTAATTTTCTTCTGCGCCGATCAAATTCCATGCATGAACGAAGAGGAGCGTTAAGTTAAACGTTCCATAAATTCGTGCGCCGGTATCCACGCTGGTTGCCGTTACCGGCGTGCCCGAAAGAGTACGGACGTCGGTAATATAGTCCATTTCGAAACCGACTTCTTTCTTCCGGTTGTCGTAGCGTTCGACGAGTCGGAAGCCGAGACTGAGGCAGCTCGCGCGGTCGCTCGCGTCTGGTTCGCTCAAGTACGAGATCGTTCCGCGGTACTGGAGCGTCGGAATATATTCATTTTGCTTTACGGACGTTTCCATCTGACTAAAATCGACGCCTCGGCGATAGGCCGAGGCACGCGATGTTTCCGAGTTGTAACTCCGCGACCAAATCACACTCCCCGTGGAAGCGTCGGCGGTGGTCATCGAAAGCACCATTCCGGTCGGCTGGTAGGAAAACGCGAGGTCCATGAAGTTATCGATCCCTTGGGCCTTCGCGATCCGCGAAAGCTCGTTCGGATTTAGTTCGGCCGAAGTCACGAGAATCTGGTCTTGATTTAGCGTCGCTTTCCGCGCGCGACACGGAAGACACTGGACGACGCGAGTCTTCGTCGTGCCGAGAATTTTTTCGGTTACCACGAGTTCGAGGTGGTTTCGGAAAGAAGGCGGAATGTTTTCACTCATCGCGATGTTGCGAATGGCGAGATCTTTCAGCCCGGTCACGCTTCCGTTTTTCAAGTCGTACTCGAAATCGGAAAGGAGATCGCCCAGTACCTCGTAGAAATTTCTCGTCTCGGTCGCGGCTGCAAAGGCACGCGTCGGCAATACCGACGAGAGCGCGGCGAGCGCGAAAACGATCGTGCGAAACGATCGATAGAGAGTGCGAGTACTGCTGCCGTGACTAGGATTCTGAAGATTCATATAGGGTCCTTAGGACACTCCTTCCTCAGTTCCGTTTCGGGTCGGCGCAGAAACTTCTTTAAGTATTCGGGGCTTAGGCAGATTTTTCCGGCGCCGATCTCGGTATTCATCAAAAACATGACTCAGGGTTTTAGTCAGGTATTCCGAAGAGCACCGGTGAAGGACTCCGTAATCCCATGGGAATGCGCTTTTTAAGATCCCGAGCGACAAAAATCGTCAGTGCCAGTCTCCTGGCGCTCGGTGTTTCGTCGTGTGCGATTTTGAAACCTAACGTGATCGAACCCGCGGGTGATGCTCCGGCCGCGCCGATCGAAGTCACCGTTCCGGGCTACGCCGGAGTTTCGCATCCGGTCGGTCTCCAGGTCGGCGACCTGCTCGCGCTTTTTGCGACGCCCGATGCACCGAAACGCGATAGCGAAGAAATGAAGAGCTGCACGAAAGATTACGCCGATCTCGAGAAGCGCACGAAGTCGAAAGAAGAACTCAAGCAAGGGATTCTCGAACTCGTCCGAAAAGAGCCGATTCGGTATCACTGGTGCTTCTACCATCAGATTCTTACGCTCGAAGAGAATCTCCGAAAAGCCCAGATGCTCGACGAGCGGCAGCGCGCAGTCGTCGAGGCCTACCGATTTCTGGCACCGCTTTCTCGTGCATTTTTTCGCGAATTTCACGACTCCCGCTACCTACGCTGGGCGGTCTCCTATTATCGCCGTGCGAGCGAGCTCGCGTTTTATCGGCGCGTGGAAACTTCGCCGGGGTTAACCCAAGAGTTAATCGGCGCGGGTACCGACGATGTGAATCGCGGCATTACCGAGAAGTCGACGAGCGTCCTCGAAAAATACGGGATTATCGTTCCGGAACGGCTCCAACCGGGCCAACGCACGGACGAGATTCCGAAGGGCGAAGCGCTACCGAGCGACGCATACGTCGATACGGGCTCCGGCGTAACTGCTCCGGTCGAAGCCAAGCCGGCCGAGGCAGAACGGATGCCTGCCGCCGACCCGGCTCCGGTCGATGGCGTTTTCCCGGCGAACGACACAAACTAAGCAGCGATTTGGCCGATATCACGCGCCGGAGCATCAACCGTGGCGGCGGGTTTGAAACGCGCGCGGAGGGCCGAGAGGCGAGCCACGACGAGCGGATGGGTCCGGCCACCGATCACGCGGCCGAGCGTCTCGAGCGCGAGAACGAGCGTCTCCGGAGCGACGCCGTGGTTCGAGACCGCGTTCGCGTCCGCTTCGAGCTCTTGGTCCCAGAGGAGCTGGCGTACCGCCATCCAAGTGAGGATCGCGGGGAGAATTCCACTCAGCACTGAAAATGCCCCACCGATTTCGGTGTAACCACTCCAGTGAAGTCCGATCAAGGCGACTGCGGTGAGAAACGAGGCTCCGACGAAGGTCGAGACCCCGGTGATCACTCGCTTCATCAGGTGCCGGCACTCGAGGTGCGAAAACTCGTGAGCGAAGACGGCGAGCATCGCTTCTTTCGAGAGCGCACGGGATGCCCCTTCGGCGACGAAGATCGAGGGTTTG
>JBBQMV010000148.1:0-6799 GCA_038329315.1 Bdellovibrionia bacterium
CAGGAAAAACTCTTTCGGACCAGCCGCGAGCGCTCGCGGGGCGGTCGTGAGGAAAACCAGGAAAACGAAGCCGAACGCGATGAGGGGGCCACGTCCGAGCTCCTTCATGTCCCCGGATCCTTGATTTGTTCGTGACTCAGCTCTTCGCCTTCGCGAATCCCCCGCTTAATAATCTTTCCCGGAATTCCGACGACGGTCGAATTCGGCGGAACCGATTCGACGACGACGGAGTTCGACCCGATCCGCGTCCCGGCGCCGATTTCGATCGCGCCGAGGACCTTCGCCCCCGCACCGATCACGACCCGGTCGTGGATCGTCGGATGCCGTTTCTCGTGACGAAGGCTCGTGCCCCCGAGGGTGACCCCCTGATAAATAATCACGCCGTTACCGACGATTGCCGTCTCGCCGATCACGACCCCCATCCCGTGATCGATGATCACGTCGCCCAACACGGCGCCCGGATGAATATCGATGCCGGTGAGGAACCGAGAAAGCTCGGAGATGAATCGTGGAACGAGTGGAATGCGAAGCTTGAACAGAAAATGGGCGATCCGATGAAAGACGATCGCCTTCACGCCCGGATAGAGCAGAAAGATCTCAAGCGTACTCTGTGCGGCGGGATCGTAGCGGCGATAGTCTTTTAGAAGCTTGAGCATGTGCTCTAATTTTCGCCTGGATCGCTGGAAAGATCTAGTTCGGTCTATACCCGCGGCGCATACCAGACCTCGAGGATCTCGAGCTCTTCTTCGCCCTTCGGCATGCGGATATTCACGGCGTCGCCGGTTCGGGCCTGAAGAAGTGCTTTAGCTACCGGCGATATCCAGCTAATCGCGCCGGCCTTCGGATCGGTTTCGTCGATCCCGACAATCCGATAGGTTTTCGTGGCGCCCTCCTCATCCCGCACCTTCACCCAGGCGCCAAACCGGATTTGGTCGGTGTCATTTTTTTCACACTCGACGATTTCTGCCGCATCGAGACGCTTCTGAAGAAACCGAATCCGTCGGTCGATTTCTCGGAGCTTCTTCTTTCCGTAGAGGTAATCGCCGTTTTCGGACCGATCGCCGTTACTGGCCGCCCAAGACACGACCCGTACGATTTCGGCGCGATCGGTATAGAGCAAAGTGCGGAGTTCCGTTCTTAGACGCTCCGCCCCCTCATAGGTGATGTAATTCTTTGTGCCGGGGGGAAGCCCTGCGTCCTCGTCGCCATCCGGATCGAGATCGTCGGACGGACCGTCCTCTTTGGTAAATGCCTTACTCATGAATTCCTTTTACGCAGGTGATTTTAGAGCCAGTTTGCTCTACCCTTTTCTAGATGTCCAACCGCCTACGCCCTTTAAAGGAAATCGCATGCGAAATGTGAAACTGAATATCGTTCTGACTCGTTCTATCCACCTCGCGGTCACCGCTCTTTTCGCCTTGAGTCTCGCGCCTATGGCGTGGTCGGACGAAACGGCCGCTCCGCCGGCGACGACCGAAATGCCGAGCGAAGGCGTTCCACCAGCACCTTCCGCTGATCCAGGCATGGGCGCTCCGCAGGAGTCTGCTCCACCAGCCGCCGAAGAACCGGCTCCCGCACCGAAAAAGCACGCGAAGAAAAAGGCGAAGAAAGCCGCCAAGTCGAAGAAGCACTCGAAGAAAAAGTCTTCTTCCAGCAAAAAGAAAAAGAAGAAAAAGAAGCACAACAACTACTAAGCGCCTCCGATGCCATTCGAGCATCACGCAGAATGGGAGTGGGGTTGGAAAACCCCGCTCCTTTTGCGTTTTCAGGCGCCCCGCCGCGTTCGGGACTTCCTCGAGACTCCCCTCGAAAAAATCGATCTCGTCGAAGCCGAAGCCGGATTTTCGCGGCGAATCGCCGAACTTCGTTCCTCCCGAATCGGAATGCGTTTCGAGCGAGTCCAAGAAGCGCTCTTCCGCACACATCCCGACACCGAATCACTCCGCACCGGACTCGTCATTCCCGGGAAAACCGAGATCGACCTTCTGCATCGGTTGTAATCCCTTCCGGGCGTGATCATTCACTGGGAAGTCGCCGTTAAGTTTTCCCTCGGCCTCGATGACGGCGGTTCGAGTGACGCCGACCGATTCGTCGGTCCGTCGCTGAAAGATACGCTCGGTAGAAAGACCCGCACGATCTTTGGGCGCCAGCTCACCGTTCTCGAAGATCCCGAAGTCCGCCGGACGTACGGCGAAAGTTTCGGAATCGCCGAGTCCGATACGATCCTCACGCTTCCGAAGGTAAACGGCGTCCTCTTCCATCCCTTCCGCGGCCAGACCGAACTTCACCGCCCCGAAGTGGCGGCCGCGGGCGGCCTCCGGGGCGCGTGGTTTGAGATCGATCGCCTTCCCGATTTCCTCGCGGATCTCGCCTCCGACCCCACCGCGGACTCGATTCGCGTACGCTGGCTGAACGATCGGCGGGACTGGATTCGCGCACAGGCGTGGGTTACCCCGCATCCGGAGAACGAAACTCGGTTAAAGGATTGCTTGAGGTCTAATCTCGCGAACCGCCTTCAGAGCCACTTTGCGAATGGCGGAGATCCGATTCAGGGGGCGACACTCAGAAAGTCGGGCAGCACCGAAACCGAGTCTCGTTTTTTCATTGTGCCGTCGGGCTGGCACCGCGCCGCGAGCGAGGTTAGAATAAAGCCATGAATCGACACGTTCTTGCGGCCTTCGCGTTCGCCATCGCTTCGACTTCCGCCGCATTTGCGGAACGTCTCCCGCTCCATATCTTTGCCGGCACCGATCTCGGGTGGAGCACGGTGAGTCCCTACGCCCCGCCCGAAGGCGAACGGAGTGGTCTCGACTTCGATTTGAAGCTACTCGGATCGGCCTACATTAAAGATCACTGGATCGTCGACCTCGGCGGCGGCTGGCAATACTCGAACCGCAACGGCGAAAACCCCGGCGGTGGATTTTCGAAAGTCGTGACGAAGGGCGCGTTCGCCGAAGCCGGCGTCCGCTACGGAAAATTCACCGGTTGGCAGATCGGGCCCGTGCTCGACCTCATTCTCGTCGGCGACGTCGGACTCGGAAACGGACAGCTCGTCGATAGTCAGGCCCAAACCGCGACGCTTGCCGGACTCCAGATTTTCTACGAATGGCCTTACCAGAAATACCGCGTTCGCGCAGGCGGACGCTGGATGACCGATTTGAACGTGGATAATCGCTCGGTAAACGTTTACCAAGCGAGCCTCGAAATCGGGCTGCCGCTCACCGGCGCCGATACTTCCGGTCCGCGCTACGTCCGCCGACCAGGGATTCAAGTCATCCAGAAAGACCGCGCGTTGAAGCGTGTGAAACTCGTACTCGACGCCCGTCGGATCGAATTCGATTACGATAAAGCGACGCTTCGTCCGGACGCCGCCGCTCGCCTCGCGCGCCTCGGACAGTTCCTCGCGAAGTCGCGCGATAACTGGGAAAATCTCCGCATCAGCGGCCACACTGACGAACGCGGTTCGGTCGAATATAACCAAACGCTTTCGGAGAATCGCGCCGCCGCCGTGAAAACGGCTTTGGTCGGTCAGGGCGTGGCTCGCGAGAAAATGGAGACCCGCGGATTCAGCGAACTCCAGCCGATCGATCTTGGCCATAACGAACTAGCCTGGCAACGCAACCGCCGGGTGGAGTTTGAATTTACCGGTGTCCAAGACCTCGAACTCATCGTCGACGGCGTAAACCAAGCGACGACGGACGACGACAGCACCGACGACTCGAATCTCTAAGCACTATGCATTAGCGGCTCTTTATCGTTATCCTTGGTCCCATGAAGACAATGACCCCTCGGGAAATGTTTCTCCGCGCGACCTTTATCCGCTGGATGGGAATCGAACTCGAAAAAATCGAAGATGGGATCTGCGAAACTAAACTCACGATCACTCCCGACATGCTCCAACAAGACGGATTCGCGCACGCCGGAGTCGTCGCCACGCTCGCCGATCATTCCTGCGGCGGCGCCGTGGGGAGTCTCCTCAAAGAAGGCGAACACGTGTTGACCGCCGAGTTTAAATCGAGTTTTTTGCGTGCGGCGAAAAGCCCGGTCCTCTACTGTCGCGCTGAATGCGTGAAACGGGGTGGCTCACTCGCCTTCGCCGAAGCGAGCGTTTACTCGTCGCCGAAGTTCGAAGTTGATTCTCTCGTTGCACGAATGTCCTCCACCCTCGCGATACGCGTGCTTAAGGCCTGAGCGGCGAAATCTTGGCGACCTTTTCGGTGTGCGGCAGACCTTTTCGACTTTAGAATAGAGGAATGAAGAAAATACTCTCGCTCCTCGTCGTCGCGTTAGCATTCCTCTCCATTCCGAGTTCCGAAGCCGCGATGTCCCCGATCGCGATCTCGATCGTCCCACCGATCGAGTTCCCGGGCCACGATTTTACGGTCACGGGTTTTCGCGCGAGCGTCCTGTGGGGAAATCAGCGAAACGTTTACGGACTCGACCTCGGCTTGATCGGGAACATGACCGACGGAGCGAACGCCGGCATCAGCGCGTCTGGGATCTTTAACTACAACAAAGGCACCACGACGGGCGTCCTCCTCCAAGCCGCGGGCTTCGGAAACTTCAACGTCGGAAAGGCGAATATCTTCGGTCTCCAACTCGCCGGCGTAATGAACAAGAACGAGGCCGAATCGACGGTCGGCGGCGCCCAAGTCGCGCTTTTTAACCTCTGCCCGTATACGAAAATTCGGGGCATCCAAGCCGGGCTTTATAACCGGGCCCACGACGTCGCGGGGATCCAGATCGGCATCGTAAACGAAACCGACTTCCTCCATGGCATCCAGATCGGTCTCGTGAACTTTTACCACCAAGGTACGTTCTCGGTCGCCCCGATCCTGAACGTCGGTTTTTAAGGGCACAGAGCGCGCCTAGGTCCGGAACGACCCACCTAGGAAAGACTCAATCGAAATTGAATTATAGAGACGTTCACCGTTCGTCACGAAATCGTCGATCCGTAATCGATGATCCGCGCTCCACTACCCTATGCCCTTCCGAGGGTTCTGGTTTTTCTAGTTCTGGCGACTTTCGCCGGAAACTGCGCGTCTTCATCTCGCGAGGCCTCCCGCCCGGATGATCCGAACCGCGGGCTCGCGTCCGCGGCGGCGCTCATCCTTCCGCCGAAAACCGAAATTTCCTTTCCGCCGCTTCCACTCAAACGTCGTCTGCACGCGATTCATCGGGGCAGCCCGGTCGCGGGCTACGAGCTCGTCTTCACGGATCGTTCCGGCCAGGAAAAAAACGAAAGTCGCCCGGTCTCCGACGGCTCTTGTCGCCTGACCTGCATCGGCGGAGACTGCGCGATGAGCGCGACTTCCGAAGAGCAGCTTTTCCTCGTCCAAGGAAAGTTCGTCGTCAGCTATTCCCGGATGTTCGGCAACGGAAACCGGTTGATCGCATTTCTCGCATCGCTCAAGCGAAGTTTCGACGCTCCGGTCATTTACCTCGATTGTAATTTAACTCACCCGGCTTCGCGCGCGGTCTCCGTCGACGATCTGCTCGCCCAGCTTCCCGCCGATACGGGAGTCGACTCCCAGAAAAATGCGCGGCTTACATTGACCGAAGCTATGCCGGACGCGCTCCCGGTTTACGAACTGGCGACCCATCGCTGTTTGAACAAAAAAGGAAGCCGCTACTCACGCGCGGCACTTTTCGCGCTCACATCGAAAGGGATCGTCGCTTACGATCCTTCGGGTAAAGCGCTCGATTATAAAATCGGCTGCGGGAATCGCGGGGGCGTTTCTCGTTGTTCGAAAATCTCTGAGTATCTGAAATCGAACGGGGTAACCGGATGTCTATTCTAAGACACCTTCGCTCCTTTCGCTTCGCATTCCTTTGCCTCTGGGCGTGCGCTCCATCCGCGTTCGCCAATTCTGCGAAGCCGGCGCCAAGCCCGAGCGGACAGCCGCGCCTGCCGTTCCTCCGCCGTTACGCCCAACCGACTAATCGCGGTCCGGCCGCTACTCCGCCCCCCCAAGCCAAGCTTCCATTTCTGCGGCGATACGCCCAACCTCGCAACGACATCAAAATCACGCGTGACTCACCGGGCGCCGTCCGCCCGAACACCCTGCGTGCGCCGGCGAGCCAGCACGTCGCAAGACCACCGCGGTACGCGAATCCACCGCGGTACGCGAAACCACAGTCGCGCGGGCGCCCACTCGCGACTTACTCTGCGTACGAACCGAATCCGACGCCGCAACGTCAACCCACGCGTGCACCGGCCGCCGCCGCGCCACCCACTGCGTACAGCGCGAGCCCGTCTGGCCCGACGAATATCAAGATGACCCCGCTCCATCCTCAGCTCCGAAACGAGACAGACACCGAGCGCACGATCCGGCTCGACATGACCCGGCGTTATCTCCCCCGCTAATCGGCGAGTCGTTTTTCAGGTTTTCGTCAGGGAGAGTATTCGCCCTTTCGAACGTCCACCGGAGCTTTACCCTAAGGGCATGAAAAATTTCATCCTTGGTCTAGTCTCACTCGGATTCGCTTCGTCCCTAGCGATGGCCGCCCCATCGCCGCCGCACCAAAACGTTATCCTCATCACGCTCGACGGCGTCCGTTACCACGAACTTTTCCAAGGCGTACGCAAACCGAAGCGCGCCGGCGAAAAGCGGAATACTCCGATCATTCCTGATGTTCGCGAAATCATTCGTTCCGACGGATTTTTCATCGGTGATAAACCCGCAGGTGAGCCGACGATGTGGATCTCGAATAAAGCCGCGCTCAGCCAGCCCGGTTACCGTTCGATCCTTTCCGGCCAGTTCGAGCGTCAGTGTCGCGACAATGACTGTCCGGTGAT
>JBBQMV010000149.1:0-6783 GCA_038329315.1 Bdellovibrionia bacterium
AAGAATCCGGAATACATCGCCGTCCAATCCGCGTTCCAACGCGGAAAATACGAAGACGCGATCGAACGCGCCACGGCCCTCGAAAAGAAAACTCGTTCACTCCTTTCGCTCGCGTACATCCGGAATCTGAAAGGGCTCTCCTACCTCGCGACTCGTAAGCCGCTACCCGCGATCGTCCAGTTCCAACGCGCACTCGATTATCAGCCACCCGAAACCATCAAACCCTATCTCCAGTACAATCTCGCAGCCGCACTGACCGACGCCGATCAGGTCGACGACGCGCTCGAGACCCTGAAGGACATTCGCCCCGAGAGTCTGAACCTCGAAACGCGCGCGAAGTTTCACGCTGTGCGCGCGAAGAATCTCATCGCGAAAACCTCCTGGATCGAAGCCGCACGGGAAACACTCCTCGCCTCTAAAGCTGCTGGACCGACCGCCGGAACGAGAGCGACTTACGTCGAGCTTCTCGATCGCTCCTTGTCTCCGATCACGAAACAAGAAGATATCCTCGCCGTGCTCGCGGGCCTCGAAGACTCCCCGATCGCGGACCGCGTGAAGCAACGGATCGCACCGGGCTTGAACCTGGAAGCACCTCCGGTCACGACCATCGGGGAAGCACGTTCGATCGGGATTCTTCTCCCACTCTCGGGACGGTTCGCGGATTTCGGTTCGCGCGTTCTGCACGCTATCACGCTCGCGTTCCGTACTTACGATCCGACTGGCGTCGACTTTAAACTCGAAGTCGAAGACACCGGCGATTCCGTCGAGCAAACGATTCGCGCGCTGAACCGGCTCGCGAACGAACGCCAAGTCGCCGCCGTCATCGGACCCCTCCTCTCGAAAGGGATTGAGCAAGTCACCTCCCGCGCCGAAACACTCGGAATGCCAATGGTGACACTCACGCAACAACCCGGGACACCCGGCGATTATATTATTTCCGCAGGTCTCACGCCGAAGATGCAAGCCTACGCCGTCGCGCGTACCGCGATCGAAAAGCTCGGTTTGAAGCGATTCGCGATCGTCGCACCTCGCGATAAGTTTGGTGAGCAATACTCGCAAAGTTACTGGGACGCGGTCGAAGCGCTCGGCGGAACTGTCGTCGGCATGGAAACTTATTCCTCGGGCGAAACCGATTTCCGTCAGGTAGTCGATAAGCTCGCCGGCACTTATTACAAGGAAGCACGCCAGCGCGAAGTCGATGCGCTTGCAAAAACGCGGGATGAGATGAAGATCACGCGGAAAACGCGAAAGACCGCCCAGTATTTCGATCTCCCCCCGATCGTCGAGTTCGATGCCGTCTTCATCCCAGATGAACCGAAAATCGTCGGCCAGCTTCTTCCGACGTTTGCCTACCGAGATGTCGACAAGGTGAAGTTCCTCGGGATCTCGACCTGGGACTCTCCGGACCTTCTGAAGCGCGCGGCGAACTTCGCTGAAGGGTCCGTCTTCGTCGACGGTCTCTTCGCAGATTCGGATTCTATTCCGGCCCAAAAATTCATCACGCGTTTCATGCGCGATGCGGGTATCGCCCCGACGACGATCGAAGCGATGGCTTACGATGCTGGCCTCGCCGTAGAAACGGCACTCCGGGACCTGACCCCGGGAACGATCTCCCGCAGTGACGTCCGGAACCGGTTACGGTCCGTGGCGGACGTACCGGGCGCGACGGGTAAGATTACCTACCGCGACGGCGAATACATGCGAAACCTGACTCTGCTCACCGTTAAAGGCGGGAAGATCACGGAGCTTCGCTAGACAGCGACCCTACTTGCCGTTACTTCCTGGCCATCGGGTCTTGGCCCGAGTGCAGATCGAACGCGTCTGGTTCACGGGTCGCGGTTTCTGCGGCGGCGTGAGAAACGGCGGCCTCGCTCGTGTCGACCGGAGCGGCGACTTCCGAACCGACGACAGAAGCCGGAGCGGGTCCGACGATCGCAGGTAGAGGTGGAGCCGCAGCCGCTTTCGCGTCGCCGACGGAGGACGGTGAATTTTCTTGGCTCGGATCGAGTACGCCATTATCTGGCCGGATGGCGGCGCCCACGCGAGCCGGCTTCGGAAGCGGAGCCCTGACCGCGGGATCGTCCATCACGATCGTGCGATCGGCGCTCCCTACTCGACGATGCGGGATCGAGACGAACGGCATATCACGTTCGTTCGAAGTTTCACGGGCAACCGGGAATCTCCGTTTCGGCGTACTCGCCGAACGATGATCGGGTTTGTGCGAATGCATCTTCGTCGCATGCCGCGGGGACCGCTTCGATTCGTGCTTCGTCACTCGCTTCGGGGCATGACTCGAATGTTTCGATCGACGCTTCGAAGATCGTTTCGGCTCGCTCGCCGGATAGCGCTTCGGAGTCTTTTTCGGCGTGTGCTTAGCGACCACGCGTGGCTTCGGGGCCGAATGACGAGTCACTCGGTGGGTCGTAGCCGGATAAGCTTTAGATTTTTTCTTTTTGCGGTCGTTCCCGGCGTAACGACGGGACGAAAAGGCGTGAACTTGCCTTCCATTCTTCACGAGGTACTCGCCCTCGGAAATGATCTGGTTTGCTTCCGATCTCTTCAGATCGTGCGCATAGGCCGAAGTCATCGCGACGGCCGCCGCTAACACGAGTAAGAGATTTGACGGACGCGGACACTTCATAACTCCAATACTCCCTTATTCTTTTCGACTTTGGGTCCGGGGGGCTGGAGGAACTTAAGAATTGGTCATATTTTTGACGATTCGCGCGCAAGTCCCTTAGTTCTTTCTAGATTTCCTGTGCAATCCGCTTTTTTTAATTCCCCGAATCTTCAAAACCTGGAAATCTAAAGAGAATCGAGTATTTTCACCTCCCCACCGGAAACCAGCCATGCGGTACGTTGTAGGAAAAAAGGCTTTTTCGCTCTTAAGCCTCGGTTTAATTGGTTTTTTGGCGAGTTCGCGAGTTCAGGCCGAAGAAATTCCGAAGGTTTATGACGGAAATCTCGGGCAAGCCGTGTACGGGGAAGGCCAGACCACGATCCAAGGCTTGAAATGGAGCGGCGAAAATGGGCAACCCGATTTCACGATCGAGGCCCAAAAGAACGGCAAACCCGCAGCGCGCGTAAACGGACGCTTCGAATCGAAGAACGCCGGGACGCTCCTTTTCGCATCCGATGTGATCCAACGGGTCCAGTTTACCGACCACGACGGAAACTTTACGGTTCTCATACCGCTGAACAATCGGAAAACCCCGGTTAAGATTCAGTACATCGACGATTACGGCAATAAAAAAGCCCAAGACATCGAAATCGTTTACGAAAATTTTTACCAGTTTCAGCTGACGCAGCAGACGAAAAAGAAGTGGAATTTCGACGGCGGCATTTCCGTCTCGTATCTCGACTTCCTTCAGTCCGCGCCGGGAACCGACGTAAAAATCACCCAGGTCGGCCTTACTCCGAAACTCGGCGTGACTTATAACTGGACGGAAAAACTCGATATTGGCGGCAGCGTTTTCGGAACCGCGATCGGTTTCCCGATGTCGAAGAGCCCAGACGGGGTTTCGACTCCACGATTCTACGGGATCAACATGCGGATCGGTTACAAGATCTATGGCTTGAGAACCGGGAACATCTACCTCATGACCGGACCCTACTTCTGGGGAATGCTCGTTCCTCCGTCGGCAATCCAATACGGCGTCGTGAAACTCTCCGGGCCTCAGCTCTTCGTCGTCGGACGATTCCTCACCGGTGAAGGGCGTACGGCCGTAGGCTACCTCAAGGGCGCCAGCATCCTCGACGGATACGGCGGAACCTCGAAAAACCACGAATTCGCAATCGGGGGCGCTTACCAAATCACCCCGCCAAAAGCGAAACGCCGGATCATGATGAACCTCGACTTCGCCTTCGCGAAGTTCAAGATCGAAGACAAGACCGATCCGAACGCCCCAATCGTCCAGAACGTGAACCTGAACTCGGTCAGCTTAGGTTTCTCGACACCGCTTTGACGGTCGCCGCCGTTCGAGAGACTCGGTAGATTCTGCCGACTTGTCCTCTCTTTACTGAACGCGGCATAATGTAGAAGAGCACGGAACTGCAGGATGCGGTTCCAGTCACTTTCGTCAGGAGGACGATTCACGTGGGTCTTCGTTTCGACGCCACCGGCGGTCAGATGAATAATGCGCTGAAGGCCCTCATCGAGGCCGAACGTCAGCCTATTAAACAACTCGAAAGCCGAAAGGGTAAAGAAGAGCAGCGGATGAAACTCTTCCAAGAGTTTAAAGGGAAGTTCGCGAACTTCGACAAGGCGCTCGTAGAACTTTCTAACTTCAATAAGTTCAAAGAATTCAAAGTCGATCTCGGTGATGGCGCGACCGCAATGGCCGTGACCATCGACAAAGAGAAAGTCCAAGCGGGAAGTTTCGACGTCGAGATCGCTTCGTTAGCAAAACGCACTTCCATCATCTCGAATGGCTTCGAAGACCCGAACGACCCGATCCTAGGAGTCGGTTACGTCGTAGCCTACGACTCGAAGGGCAACAAAGAAGAACTCTACATCGGCGGAAAAAACGCGTCGCTGAACGGAATTGCCGGTGCGATCAACGGAAAACAAAACTCCGCGGTCAAGGCGACCGTCGTGAAAGATTCCTCCGAGCCCGATTCCCCGTGGCGCCTCATCGTTTCCTCGCGCAAAGAAGGTCTCGATGACGAAGTGGGTTTCCCACAGTTCTACTTCCTCGACGGGAAGAAAGACCTTCGTATCGATCACGACAACGAAGCCGCAAACGCGGTTTTAAAGGTCGACGGCTTCGAAATTGAAGCCGGTTCGAATAAAATTCCAGACTTCCTCACCGGCGTGAATCTCGATCTGAAGCAGGCGAAGGAAGGCACGAACTACACGGTCACCATATCGGAAGACATTCCGAAGATGTCCGGCAAGGTGAAAGCTCTCATCGATCAGGTGAACGGGATTTTCGAATTCATCACGAAACAAAATACGGTCGACGACAAGACGGATACTTCTACAGGCTTCACCGGAGATACCTCTCTCCAAGGTGTCGAATACCGAATCCGGAACCTGATGCACGAAGGTTTTCCGGTCTTTGATAACCCGAACGATCCCGATACACCGCGAATCAAACAATTGTCGGAAATGGGCGTCGAGTTTACGAAAACCGGCCAGCTCTCTTTCAGCGAAGAAAAATTTGCGAAGGCGATGCAAAAGGATTTCTTCGGTTCTGCCCAGGCCATCAGCGGCGAGTACGGATTCGCAAGCCAGATCCGCACCGTGATCGCGAACTACACCCGCCCGGGGAACGGCCTCCTCGCCACTCGGGAAGCCTCGCTGCGAAATCGCATCAAACGAATCGATGTCGATATCGAAGCAAAGAATCGGATTCTCGAGCGGAAACAAGATTCGCTCACCCAACAATTTTCCCGCATGCAATCGACGATGGCGAACATGCAGCAGCAACAACAACAACTCAGCGCTTCCCTCGGTGGTGGCGGTGGCGGGAACATGATCTCCCAACTTCTGGGCGGATAAGGAACGGTAGAAAATGACCTACGGCGCTAAGAATTATAAGCAAATGCAAATCACGACGGCCTCTCCGGCGCAGATCCTTATCCTGCTTTATGAGGGGGCGATCCAAAATGTGAAGAAGGCCATCTTCGCGATCGAACAAAAGAATACGGCCGACAAGGGAAAGTACATTACCAAGACCCACGACATCATCAACGAATTGACAGTGTCGTTGAATCACGAAGTCGCCGGCCAGATTGCGAAGGACCTCGAGGGTCTCTACAATTTTATGGTGACCCAGCTCCTAAAGGCGAACATCGAAAACGATAAGCAGCCTCTAGTCGCCGTCCAAAAAAATTTAGAAACACTGCTCGACGGTTGGAAGGGCGCGATCACGCAGTTCCAAAAAGAGACCGCCGCAAAGAAATCAATTTAACGAGACCCATGGAAAAACGATCCGACGAAATCCTCGAACTCCTCCGGAGCAAGAACCGGTGTCTCGACCGCCTGATGGCGGAGACGCGTGCGTTTCTCGCGGCTACGCTCGAGGCGTTGGTTGCGGAAGCCGGCGAAAAAACGGGCCCCCTCACTACCTACGAAGAAGCACGCGACTCGATCATCCAAACAATCGCGCTCCACGACCGGAAGATCGCCGAATTAATCAATGGGTTACCCGCCGCCGAACGGATTCCCGAGTTCATCGCTGCGGCCCGTGAAGAGATGCGACGGAACGAGCGCCTCATCTCCTCGGTTTTTAACGCCGATGACGTCGTCTTCCGGAAAATCGGAGACGCCCAGGGCCAAATTCTAAAGTTAATTCAGGAGAACCGGAAAAGCCGGGATCTCCTCGGTAAGTTTAAGAGCGCTTCCGGTCAGACCGGCGAAGGAATGGACAAGACGCTATGAGTGAAAACCCGAAGAATCCGCTTTCCGATCGGATCGCACAAGGAATCCGATCCGAGCTTACGCGCGAAGGCATGGAGCTCGTCGATCTCGTTGCCGTTCCTACAGGCGCTGACCGTATGGTGCGTTTCCGTACGATCCAGGAAGTTCTTTCTGAATTCGAAACCGGCGAAACCGCCGACACGAAAACCTACGTACTCCACATTCGAAAACAGCGCGAAAAAGCCGCGGTCGCCGAAGCAACTGCCCAGGCCGACGCGATCTACCTTCCAAACGGGAAGTTAAACGGCGAATTTCTTGCGAACAACGCGAGCATCCTTTTCCAGGCTGGCGACTACCCCGCCGCTCGCCAGATCTATAGTGCCCTTACGAAATCAGGTGAACGGACCGCAGAAGCTCTG
>JBBQMV010000150.1:0-6780 GCA_038329315.1 Bdellovibrionia bacterium
ACAGGAATGCGAGTCTTCCTACGTTTTTCGGAGGATCCCTCGAAGTTACGTAAAAGGAAGACGTCGTGAGTTAGAAGTCTTTGAAATTGTCGGGCGAATGACGATCTCTGGTGATTCCCCTAATAAAGCAGCATAGATATACCCTTTTGGTTTTTGCCGAATGATTTCATTCGGGCCTTTCCGACGATTCACTTGTCGTAGTAATGCCCTGCGCTAACCTATCTTTCACCCCGAATTCCCGCTAACTTAACCCCTATGTCCCCCCCAGGAAAAAAGCCGTTCGAACCCGTTCGCTCCGATGTCAGCCTACCCGGCGAAGAAGAAAAAATTCTCCTGTTCTGGGACCAAAAGAAAATCTTCGAAAAGTCCGTGAACGCACGCAAAGACGCGAAGCCCTTTTCGTTCTACGACGGCCCCCCCTTCGCGACCGGACTTCCCCACTACGGACATCTACTCGCCGGCACTTTGAAAGACGTCGTACCTCGCTACTGGACCATGAAGGGTTACTCGATCCCTCGCCGCTTCGGCTGGGACTGCCACGGACTTCCCGTCGAAAACGAAATCAACAAGTCGATGAACATCAAGTCGAACAAAGATGTTCACGCGATGGGCATCGCCGCCTATAACTCCGCCTGCCGCGGCATCGTCCAACGCTACTCCGAAGAATGGAAAAAAACCGTTCGCCGCATCGGCCGCTGGGTCGACATGGAAAATTCGTACTTCACGATGTCTCCGGACTTCATGGAATCCGTCTGGTGGGTCTTCCGCCAAATGTTCGATAAAGGCCTCATCTACGAAGGCTACAAAGTCGTTCCCTATTCGACCGGCCTCTCCACCGTCCTTTCGAACTTCGAAGCAAACTCGAACTACAAACAAGTCCAAGACCCGGCCATCACCGTTTCGTTTCCCGTGAAAGAAAAGCCAGGCGTCTCGTTCCTCGCATGGACCACCACCCCGTGGACCCTTCCCTCGAACCTCGGCCTCGCCGTCCATAGCGACGCCGACTACGTCCGCGTACGCGAAAAGGCCCCCGCCGACGGAAAGACCACCCAAGAGTTCATCCTCGCGAAAGCGCTCTGGAAAAATCCATTCGGCAAAGAAGCCGATAAGAATTTCGAAGTCGTCGAAGAAATGAAAGGGAGCGCCTTAGTCGGCCTCCACTACGAACCGCTCTTCCCTTACTTCGCGGACAAATCCAAAGAAGGCGCCTTCAAAGTCATTCACTCCGACCACGTTACGATGGACTCCGGCGTCGGTGTCGTCCACATGGCTCCCGCCTTCGGCGAAGAAGATTATTACGCCTGCCAGAAAAACGGCCTGCCGCTCGTGAACCCCGTCGATGACGACGGCATGTTCACCTCCGCCGTCGGCCCCTACGCCGGCCGCCGCGTGAAAGAAGCCGATAAAGACCTCATCGCCGAAATCAAAGCGAAAGGCCGCCTCTTAAAACACGACACCATCGTCCACTCCTACCCCTACTGCCCACGCACCGACACGCCACTCATCTACCGCGCCGTCACCTCCTGGTTCGTCCGCGTAGAAAAAATCAAAGACTCCATCCTCGCCGCGAACGCCACCACCCGCTGGGTTCCCGAACACCTTCGCGATGGCCGCTTCGGAAACTGGTTAGAGAACGCCCGCGACTGGGCCATTTCGCGGAACCGCTTCTGGGGAACCCCCCTTCCGATCTGGCGAAACACCGAGGGCGAAATCCTCTGCATCGGTTCCCGCGAAGAACTCGAAAAACTCAGCGGCAAAAAAGTCGTCGACCTCCACATGGACTCGATCGACTCGATCACGATCCCGTCCCCGACCGGAAAATCTCCACTGAAAAGAATTCTCCCGGTGCTCGACTGCTGGTTCGAATCCGGCTCGATGCCGTACGCCCAGTGGGGCTACCCGAAGACCAATAAAGAAGCGTTCGAAAAAGCCTTCCCCGCCGATTTCATCGCCGAAGGCCTCGACCAAACTCGTGGATGGTTCTACACCCTCACCGTCATCGGCGCCGCCCTCTTCGGAAAATCTCCGTTTAAAAACGTCGTCGTAAACGGCCTCATCCTCGCCGAAGACGGCAAGAAGATGTCGAAGTCGCTCAAAAACTATCCCGATCCGATGGGCGTTCTCGATAAACACGGCGCGGACTCCCTCCGCCTCTACATGATCAACTCCCCGGTCGTGAAAGCCGAAGAACTCCGCTTCGCCGAAAAAGGCGTCACCGAAGTCGTCCGGAAAATCCTCCTCCGCTGGTGGAACTCCTACGCGTTCTTCGTGAACTACGCGAACGTCGACAGCTTCGCGCCAAGCACCGACCCGAACGGAAAGTACGCTCCCGCGAATTCTCCGAACCTACTCGACCAGTGGATTCTCTCGCGCCTAAACTCCCTCATCAAAAACACGGAAACCGAAATGGAGGCCTACCGCCTCTATAACGTCGTTCCACACCTCGTGAGCTTCGTCGAAGAACTCACGAACACCTACATCCGCTTTAACCGCTCCCACTTCTGGGCGGAAGGAATGCCGGACGACAAACGCTACGCGTACGAAACGCTCTACCACGTCCTCATCACCCTCTCGAAAGTCATGGCCCCCTTCGCACCATTCCTCTCGGAAACGATCTTCCTGAATCTCAAAGGACCGCTTCCCGCCGCCGCCGAATCCGTCCACCTCGAAGACTTCCCTATTTCAGTGTCGAAACTCATTCGCCCGGAACTCGAAGAAGCCGTGAAGGTCATGGACGCACTCGTTACGCTTGGCCGAAATCACCGCGAAAAAATCAAGGTGAAGGCGAAGATCCCACTCCTCTCGATGAAGATCATCCACCGCGAAAAGCGCGTGCTCGATAACCTGAAAAAGTTCGAAGCCTATTTCAAAGACGAACTGAACATCCGGAAAATCGAATACGTCTCCAACGAAGACGACTTCGTCGCCATCACCTCGAAAGCGAACTTCCAAGCCCTCGGTAAACGCCTCGGCGCGAAGATGAAGGTCGTCGGAAACGGCGTCGCCGCGCTTAAACTCGCGGACCTGCTGCGCCTCGAAGCCGGCGAAACCCTGATCGTCGAAGGCGAAAAAGTCACCATCGCCGATATCGACCTCCGCCGGACCTCGAAGGGCGAAAACCCGAATATCTCTGTAGATTCGCTCGTTTCGATCGAAGTCGACCCGACCGTTACGAAGGAACAAGAAGCCGAGGGTTACCTCCGGACCCTGAATCGAGCCGTAAACCAGAAGCGGAAACTCGATAACCTGAACCTCGATGACCGCATCGAAATCACCTTCCCGAAGGCGTTCGAGGCGATCGTGAGCCTCGACGAAGCCTTCCTCATGGGCGAAACCCTAGCGAAAAAAATCCAGTACTCGGATACCGCTCCGGGCGCGGAGTTCGCCGACCTCGAAGTCGAAGACCTCGTAAAACTCATCACCCTGAAGAAGGTCTAGACCGGAAAGCGACGTTCGATTCTCGCTAAAGGGGCAGTTTTCCCTCGAAACCGTCACCTATTGCGGCTTGACTAGGCGCGCATACGGGCATAGGTCTTGCTCATTCATTAACCTAAATCCGATGGTCCCCCACCACCGGCGTATTTCGCCCCAGTCTCCTTAAGGTCATTCATCATGCGCACCGCCCTGTTTTTCCTCCTCGCTTCGCTTCTTCCCGCCTTCGCCCACGCCGCCGATCCTCGGAATACCGGCTCATACTTCGTCCTCTTCGACCTCGAAGCCCACGGCTCGAGCGATCTCGTGAACGGATACGGCGCTTACATCCAAGTCTATCAAGGCACGGACAAGCAATGGATTCGCTACTGCGATAATTTCGAAGGGAGCGGAACGAACGGCCGCCCAAATTTAAAGCGCGACCGATTCAAACTGCTTCCGTTCGGGACGGAAGACAACACGGCCTATGACTGCCGCGACCTCTCGCTCGACGACGTCGCCATCGGCCAATCCCTCATCGCCCTCGGAAATAAAAAATTCTTCGCGATGAAATCTTCGACGTGGTCCGAAAAAGACGGTGGAGAAATTCTTTTCCAATTCGCGAAGAAACTTCCGCTCCTCGGGTCGCCCACCTACCGGACCCTTCGCATCCGCGCGACCCGCGCCGGGGCTCGAATGAATTACGTCGTCGAGACCGTCATCCCGAAGGGCGCCGTGATTTCTACACACTCCTTCCTCTTCGGAGTTTCTGGCTCCGGTCTCGGGCTTCCGAACGGAATCGATTCGCTCATCGTCGATCCGACCGAACGGACCGAAAAAAAAATCGACATCGATAGCCTCGAAGGTCCGATCGAAATTCGCGGCACCGCGAAGAAGAACGAGTCGAAAGACGTCGCGGATTCCGAAAACTAATGCAAAAAAAGACGGTGAGAAAATCCGCTTACCCCGGAAAAGATTATATTCCGCGGTCCGGACCTCCGTCTAAAAAACCGCCGCCCCCGACTTACGAGTTCGCGCCGATCGGCGTGATCCGTACCGCGTTCGCGGAAAAATTCGGAATCCCTCGTCAGCCGGGAATGGTCTCCGAAGCAAAAGGCGTGATCGAGCTCGATAAGCATCCGTTCTTCACGCTCGCCCTCGATAAACTCGACACGTTTTCGCACCTCTGGATTATTTTCGTTTTTCACGAACATGGCGCCCGTGACTGGAAACCTTCGATTCGGCCCCCCCGCCTCGGCGGAAGGAAAAAAGTCGGCGTACTCGCCTCACGTTCTCCCCACCGCCCGAATCCGATCGGACTTTCCGCAGTGAAACTCGATCGCGTCGATCTTTCGAATCCGAAATGCGCACGCATTCACGTCTCCGGCGTCGATCTCCTCGACGGGACTCCGATTCTCGACGTAAAACCCTACATCCCTTTCGCCGATTCGATTCCCGATGCGAATGCCGGGTGGGCCGGCGAACCGATCGAAAAATTTTCCGTCGAATTCACGGAAAATTCGCTCGTCGCCGTCGCTCGTCACGAAAAACGAATTCGCGCGGAGAAAAAAGACGACTCGATCGACATCCGTCGCATCGTCGTCGAAATGCTCGAGCTCGATCCGCGCCCCGCCTCCCAAAAAAGAAAGATGCCGGCCCGTGAAGATGATTCGAAGGGACTTCGTTTCGCCTTCACTCTCTTCGATTTCGACGTGAAGTGGGAAATTCGCGAAGGCACATTCGCCGTCCTCGATCTCGAGGATCTCGTGGATGGAAGACCCGCGGGTCTCATTAAGAGAAAAGAATCAGAGAAAAAGTAATTAGATCGTTCCCGGCGGAAGATCGGTACGGGTGTAAACCGCGCGGCCGAAGACGGTGCGACCGGCACTCGAGTCGATGTGAACCCCGAGGAACACATAGGTATTCGCGTCGATCTTTACGAAATGGTAGTTCGCGTTCCAGTAATTGATGATCGTCGAACTCATCGAAGTCGAGTTCGAACGTGAACTCGCGGGCGCGGCATTCACGTAATACCCAGGGAGTTGGTCGGTGTTATAAATCACGGAGTACGAATTCGTGCTCGGAGTGAAATCGCCGTTCGCGAAATGAGTGAACCCGACCACGATCGGTGAGATCTCGAGATAGCCACGGAAAGCTCCCGTCGTCTCTTTACATAGCGTGGAGGTCGAGTAAGCCGTCGCAGAACCCGGGGCATTCGGAGTTTCGAGGAACTGGACCTCATTCGTATCGAGTACGCCATTCGAACTCGAGCTCGCGAGCGAGTTCTTGACGTAAACTTCCGCGTTCGCGTGGGTATAGATGCCCGCGGGAAGCGACATCAGAAGAATCTGAGGAGTAGTCCCGAGATCAAAATCTTTTACGGAGTTGGCGCAGGAGGTTTCGAGGACCCCGTTTCGCTGGTTCGCTTCGGGGTTGATCGCGCAGCCATTGAGAATGGAGGAAAAAGCGAGAAGCGAGGCGACGGCGATAAGTTTGCGAAAGTGTGTGCTCATGGATTTCCCTTTCCGCAAATTTAACCGGTTTCCTTTCGGAGAGGCAAGTCATCGGCTAGAACCGACTCGTCGCCTCGCTCCCGTAAAAAGAAGGACTTAGTTTCCGCGGATGAGGTTCAGCGTAAGGGATCCGCACTGGCTGTTTTGGGCGCCAGAAGAAGAAGCCGTCGCCGACGTCAGAGTCCCGGTGATTTGTTGACCGTGGTTCGACGAAGACAGGGAACCTTGCATGAAGCACATCGAGTACTGCGAGTAACCGCCGGTCGAGATGAGCATCACGTTCGTGATTTGGCCGGACGAAGCAGTGCTGCCCGTGAACTGATACGACTCTTGGGTGCCGTATCCGGTTTGGCCCGGTTGGCCGGGTTGGGTTCCGCCGTACATGCTCGACTGCGTGACTTGGTACGTTCCGGAAACAACGTCGCCGTTGTTCGAGAGCGTGAGGGTCACGGCGCGCGCCATGTTTTGGCCGTATCCGTAATTTTGTTGGGTAGTCGTACCGCCGACCGTACCTGCCGCGCGGATTTCCGTGCCGGTGTACGTTCCTTGGTAGTTATCCTTACCGCAGCCGGTGAGGCCGAGGGCCAGGCTCATCGCTGCGATCGCCATTAAAACATTTTTCGTCTTCAACATAGTTTCTCTCCAAACACACAGGGGTCTCCGAACTCACAATTCCGAAGGAGTTCGTTACAGCATAAGGAGCAAGGGGCAGGCCAAAATGACGCAGTGCCTATAATTAATGTGCGCGAGCTGAGCTCTTTTTTAGAGGGGTGGAGCGTCCAAACTTTAGACAGGTGCCAAACTAGACACGGCGGACATTCGTCGCTGCTCCTACGCTCATCCCCGATTTTATCCC
>JBBQMV010000151.1:0-6716 GCA_038329315.1 Bdellovibrionia bacterium
GTGGAGAGGAAGGATTAGTCGAAGGCGTGATCGCTTCGACTCTCGACGTCACCGCCGAGGTTCTCATACGCACTACGGCAGAAAATCAGTGGAAGTGGCTAGAATTTGTCCTGAATGCGATTCCCATACCGACCATTTTAGTCCAGCCGGGAACCGGCGAAGTCCTGATGACCAACGTCGCTGGACAGCGGCAAATGAACACCTACCCGCAGGAATCCTCTAACTTCGGTCAAGCGGAAGGTTATTTCACGGATCTCTCCGGTCGTCGACTTGCACTCAACGACTGGCCGCGCTTCCGAGCCGCACGTGGCGAAGAACTCTACAGACTTCAGCTCGTTTGGAACACACCCGGGGGACGGACTCCCATCGTCGTCGAGTCGCGAAAAATTCCAAACGCCTACGGTCATTCATCGGTCATTGCGATCCATTATCAGGACGTTACGGATCTGAGAGAAGCCGAGAGCACCCTTCGAGAAGCCGTCAGCGAACTCCAACGCGAACGCGACCTTCGTGAGCGTTTCGTAACGACACTCACTCACGACCTCCGGAACCCCCTCACTGCAGCAAAGCTAACCGCGGAACTCATAGCGCGGGAGCATCCCGAATCCAAGTCGATCGGATCGATGTCGAAACGGATTTGTGGAAACATTTCGCGGGCGGATCGCATGGTCCGAGATATTCTCGACGCGAATCGCCTAAAGGCGGGCGAAAATCTTCCTCTCCGGATCGGCAATCACTGTCTGAACGATATCGCCCAGAGCTGTATCGACGAATTGGTGATCGTATACGGAAATCGGTTCCGACTCGATTCCGCCGAAAAAATTCGGGGCCGTTGGTGTGGCTCAAGCTTGAAACGTATTTTCGATAACCTCTGCGGAAACGCGGCTAAATATGGGACCATCGGATCGCCAGTCGCCGTTTCGCTCGCGCTCGATGGCGGGGCGGTCGAAATCAGCGTCCATAACTTCGGAATCCCGATACCCCCGGAAGAGCAGGCCGGCCTTTTCCAGCCCTATTACCGAACCCGGTCTGCCGCGGTCGGCGACCAGCGGGGTTGGGGTCTCGGCCTGGCGCTCGTACGTGGATTAGCCGAAGCCCACGGTGGAAGCGTCCGCCTGGCTTTTTCCGACGAACGCGGGACCCAGTTCATCGTGCGAATTCCACTCATCACATCTGTCGATAAATAAAGGTAACGACCACCCAACCCGCGATTCCGATGAGGAGCGCGAAAGTCAGTGCGGCCACGAAGATGACCCCGAGAACCGTCGCAAGCACGGCGATCGAACGTCGGCGAGTGCGGGGCGGATCCATGAGATGAGCGCGCAGAAGGCGCGTGTTCATCTGATTCGATTTCCAAAAAAAATCGCCGATCCACCCGACGAAAGGAACGATCGCGATAACGTCATCAATCACGACGTTCAACCCCATGCGAACGAGAACCGAGGTCGAAGCGCCCAGCATCGCGGCGCGCCCGATGAGATACGCCGAGATCAGCGTGGTAACGAATTCGCCGACGACCGGGACTAGGCCGAGAATACCGTCCCAACCCACGCGAAGACCGATCGGCGTCTCGTACTTCGAGTCGAGCCACTCGGCGAGTTTTTCGAGGCGCGCGAGCTCTCGCTCATGTTCGATCGAAAGGTCCATCGGTTTACGATGAATGAACTCGGGATGAAAAACCAGGGTCGAAACGCCGCTTGGAAAAGCGGGCGGGCTGGGAGCGGCGGCCCGGCCGAACTCCGGACTAGATCGAAGCCTGAGTCGCGAGCGCGTACCGATACTCGTCGACCGAGCCGATCACGCCGCGGAAGCGCTCGGGCGCGCCCTTGGTGCAAAGAACGTCAAATTCGCCCTCGGGCGAAATGCCCATCACGACGTAATCCGCGACGATCGTTTCGGCCGAGCGGGGATGGGCCTTGAAACAAGCTTCTTTCAAGACCCAGTGATCGATGGGAGTTCTTAAAAACGTGCCTTCCTCAGGGCGATAGAATCGCGCGAAGGCAGCGGCGGAAATCTTTCGGTCAGCACGTTCGAGGTCGACCCCGAAACGGGACGGGGTTCCGGCGACGACGATCGCAAGCGCGGTTCCGTCGGTATGCGCGAAGCTCGGGGAAAACCGCGGACCTTCAAGGCCCCGAAACGCCTCGACTAACGCCGACCGGCTCAAATCCCACTCGAGCGCGCGTGAGGAATAGGCGGCTTTACGGAGGAAGTCCGGCTCGCCGAACATCCGATCGACGAGCGGGCTCGGCGTGAAACCCGCGCGAATTTCGCCCAGCCGAGAGACCAGCTCTGCCCGAGAAAAATCAGGCGGCACCGTCCGAGACCATGCCGCCTGAGCGAATTCGGTGCCCGCGAACACTCGCAGGCTTTTCGTCAATGAAGCGTGGATCAACCTTCGTCGTTCGCCTTCCACTCCACACCTTCGGCAATCGTCTTGCCAGTCGTGGCGCCGTCGTTCGAAGGGTTGTCGTAGATGCGACCGAAAACAATTTTGAATGGGCCAGACGCCTTTTCGTGGGTGTCGCAAACCATTTGGAAAACCTTGGATTCGCCCAAGCGGAAATCAATGGTGCGTTCGCCGGTGTTAAAGAACGTGTGACGAAGGATCCCTTGGTGCTCGCCGCGGAAACATTGCATGTCTCCAAGCTTCACGATGATTGGGCTATTCGCTTCGTTGTGAATCGTCATGCGAACGTCGTACTTCTTCTTCTTGTCCTTTACCCATTCGACGTTCATCGAGATCACGCCTTCCTTCTTCATGACCTGCTGCTCGGGGGCGATGTTGAGCGTGCCGGCGCCGCAAGCGGACAGGCCGAGGAATACCGAGGCAAGAACGAGGAAACGGGCCGAATTAGCGAATGGGCTGAACATGGAAATGGCTCCTTTCGAGCGCACGAAGGGTAAAGGATTGGGCTTTTGTCTGTTCAAGGTAAACGCGGAGCGAGGCCAGGAACAACTCCAAACGGTCTTCGCGCTGCGAATCATGGAACAGAACGATGTCTCCAGAGCGTGACGTCGCGAGCGTGCGCGTTAAGCGCTCGGGCTTCGGAACGAAGCGCGTATCGTAAAACCGCGTTTTCCAGAGGATCACCGGAGTCGCGAGATCCCGCGCGGCCCGGGCGAGTTCGGGCGTGCGAACGCCAGCCGGTGGACGAAATCCTACCGTAGGTGCGCCGGTCACTTCACCGATCGCGTGCTCCCCAGCCGCGATCCATTCCCGAAGTCGTTCGCGTCCCGAAAAATAAATCGAGTACCGATGATCCGGAGAATGATTCCCGATCGTATGGCCCCGCTTGAGCGTCTCACGCACGAGTTCCGAGTTTTTCTTCGCGCGCTCGCCGATCACAAAAAACGTCGCCTTCGCTCCGAACTCGTCGAGTAGATCGAGTACCCGCGGCGTGCCTCGCGGATCCGGGCCGTCGTCGAACGTCAGGTGTAAAACCTTTCCTTCGCCGCCCACCTCCCCACCCACATTTCGAAAGCAAGGGCCGAAAAGTAAGTCGAGGTTCACGTCGGACGTTCCCACGTAATCTCGCTGAAACCACCATCGCGTTTCGCGACGAAGAACGGTGGCGAGTTTCTATTCGTAATCGCGAGCGCCAACCGCTCGAGCGAATTCGTGTCGTAATCCGGGATGGAGTCGGCGATCGGTACGACTCGCGCCGCAGACGAGGGCTGAGCGCGAACAATTCGAAATCCGTCGGCGAACCGGGCGATCCACGGCGTATGAAATCGCTCCGGCTTCGTCGTCATCAAAAGCGTCGCGGCGCCTTCGCCAAGCCCCATTCCAGACGGTCCGTGGTTTAACTCCATCACACTTCGGAGCTCCGGAACGACACCATCGGCAACCGTGACGAAAACCGAGTCGAGCATGCCATCCAGCAAAAGCATCCGCGCCGCCTCGAAAACGTCTTCTGCGGTGTGCATCCCGTTACTGAGGGTAACCGTCGGCGCGGTGAGTCCGAGCTTCATCGCGAGAAAGCCTACCGTCGAATTGTGTAGGCTGTTTTGGAAAAGGATCGGACGCGCCACTTTCTGGACGGCCAACGTCTTTAGAAACTCCTTCGTCGTTTCGAGTTCGCCATGGCTCGAACCGAACACGAGCCCCGTTTCCCGAAGGACATCGGCCGGCATTTCCGCGACGAGTTTTTCGAGCGAGGCGTAGGCCATCGCCATATTGCGAGTCGCCTTCCGGAACTCCGGAAGCATCCGGATCCGTTCGACTTCTTTCTCGGTCGAGAAACCCGCGCCGACGAGATAAATCATGACGCCGCTCCCGGGGAACTGAATACAGAACTGAATACAACAGAAGCGTTCGTACCGCCAAACCCGAGCGTGTTCTTCAAGATATGCCGAACGGGAACGCGAGTCACACCCGGAGTGTGACGAACCCGGATTTCCGGATCGGGATTGGTGAGACCCTCAGTCGGAAGGACGATGCCCTTCTGAATTGCTTGGACGCAGAGAACGGCTTCGATGGCACCGCTTGCCCCTAAGGCGTGACCATGAATCCGCTTCGTCGAAGAAATGTAAGGGGCGACCCGAACTTCGGAAAAGAGATGGGCGACGGCCGCGCCTTCCGCAGAGTCGTTCGCTTTCGATCCCGTACCATGCGCGTGAACCCAAGTGATGTCGGCAGGAGTAACTCCCGCGGTCTGCAAAGCACGGCGCATCGCTTGATAGGAGCCGCGCCCTTCCGGATGCGGCGAAGTCATGTGGTAGCCATCCGTCGAAAGGCCGTAACCCGCGAGCATCGCGATCGCTGTTCCACCCGCCACCGAAGCGCCCTCGAGACAAACAGCGCCGGCGCCTTCGGAGAGGTTTATCCCCGAACGATCGAGGTCGAATGGACGCGCGCCTTCCGGCGCCAATAACTGAAGCGAATTAAATCCCGCCAACGTCAGATTACAGAGCACTTCCGCCCCGACGACGAGCACGCGCTTCGCGCGACCCTGGCGAATCCAAACCGCGCCGAGCGCAAGCGCCTGGGTCGCGGCGCTACACGCCGACGAAACGAGCAAAGTCCGCCCCGTGAAAGAAAGCTCTTCTTTCAGTGCGTCGAGCGCCGAGCCAAGCGGCTGCGACCGGAAAACTTCAGCAAATTTCTCCGGAGAGAGCTCCCCACGAAGGTGATCGACCAAAGGACTTTCCCACGCCGGGATTCGTCCGGTCGTCGTCGCGAAGACGAGACCGTCATCCACGTTTAAGCGGTCCCACCCGGCCGCCTTCATCGCCTCCCGCGCTGCGTGAGCCGCGAAAAAAGTAGTTCGCGCAGTTTTGAGGAGTCCCTCACCCGCTACGGCTTCGGCAATCCGTCCGACCCCATCACGAATTCCGGAACGGCCCGAAACGGCGGAATCCCAAAGTTCGGACGCGGTCCGGCCGGCGCAAGTATAGGCTCCGAGACCCGTTATCGCGACGCGGTCGTAGCGTCCTGAGCGCTCCAAGCTGCCGTCCATCACACGCTCGTGCGATTTGCTTTCACGAACTCGGCGATCCCACCGAGCGTGCGGAAGTACTGCTTACCGGTTTCGGCGTCGGCGACTTTCACGCCGTACTTCTGTTCGACCGCGACGATGATTTCGAGTAGGTCGACGGAGTCGAGTTCGAGACCCGTTTCGCGAAGGGACGTGTTCTCGTTGAGGGTGTTCGGATCGATGTGATGAAGGTTGACCGCGCCAACGACAAGAGTCGCGACTTCGCGAAGCAAAGAGGTCGGGCCAGGGGGCGTCGTAGAGGTCGTCATCGTCTCGATCATAGGCTTTCTTCTTCCCCGAAAATGGCTTAGTTTGAGGGGCCTTAGTTAACTCAGCGACCCGGCAAAAGGAATGCACTTGTTTCCCCTTCTCGCTTCCCTACTCCTAAGTGTAACGCCATGCGCTGGCGATACTTCCGTCACCGAGACGCAGCTCGGCGAAAAGCTGCGCTTTTACGCGGGCATCGCGACGCTCGAAGCGGACTTCCATCAGGTGAAAGACCTAAAGGAACTCGGGATGCAAATGAAGTCCGAGGGTCGCTTGACCCTCCGGCGCCCCGACACGGTCATCTGGGAAATCCGGAAGCCCGCCCATGTGAAGGTCGAGCTCGACCTAAAAGGAATTCGAATCACGAGTGGCGACGGCAGGGCGGCGACGGTTCAAGCCTTCTCGGCCGATCAGATGCCAAAGGACCAGGACGCGTCGAGTTTGCACGACCTCGTCGCGTGGCTGAAACTCGATGCGCACGCGCTGGCGGAGCAGTATACGATTACGAAAACGACCGAGAATCATTTCGACTTCGCGCCGAAAAAGGCCGGACCTTTCCGCTCGATGGAAATGGACCTCTCGAAAGCGGGCCAGCTCGAGAAACTCACGCTGAATGAAACCTCGGGCGACCGAATGATCCTTTCCTTCGAACGCCCGCGGGTGATTAAGTCCGCGAAGGCCGGCCATTGAAACGTACCGGACGAATCGGGCTACTCGCCCTCTTTTCGACCGTCCTCGCAACGACCGGCGCAAGCGCGGCCTCGTGGTTTGATCGATCGCACGCGATCTTTCTTCCGCCCGTGATGGCGGAAAAACTCGGCGCGACCCAAACCTTCCCCCTCTTCTGGTGGAACTTCCTCGTCATCGACGGAGCCGCCGGTCACGTCGAAAATTTCAAACCGCTCTGCGACGCCCTCCGAGCCGCGCCGAATTCCCCGGTCGGGAAAATTTCGTGCGGCGCCGATCTCG
>JBBQMV010000152.1:0-6699 GCA_038329315.1 Bdellovibrionia bacterium
CCCACGCCATGTCCGCTAGCATGCGATGTTCGAACACGACTTTCTGGAGCGCGCCGGTTTCGGTCATGACGAGCATTCCGTTTTGGGGCGACTTCAGACGGTCGAGTTTCGTGATCGGGCTGTTCACGGGAATCGCGCCCACGACGCGAACCAGGGGATGTTGGGTGAGGGGAATCGCGTCTTGGGCCCGGAAGAGGCCGAGGACTTTCGTCCATTCGATGCGGTTTTCAGAATTCAGGAACGGTCGAATCTGGCGGAGTCCCCAGTCGTTCTCGCGGTAAGCCTGGCTCATCACGACGTAACGAAGTTCGGGCGTGAGTGAAGTCAGTGAAAGGATCGACTCCGGCGTCTTCGCGAGATTCGCGGCGACCGAACGGAGTTCTGGATTCGCAGCTTCGCGCGAGATCGTGGCGGAGAGCCGTTCCGGAATCGGAAGCATTTTCAAAAGCGATTCGGAGAGGATCCACCGATCACCGCGGCGTTCGGCATGGTGTTCGAGCCACTGCGCGATCGGTGCGGTTTGGAGGTAAGCGCGAATTGGATCGATCCACGATTCGTCGCGAAGGTGAACGGCGAACCCGGCGTATTCCATTCCCGGAACGAGTTCGCGAAACGGACGGATTTCGAGGCGACGGGCTTCGGTCTTGCCCTCTTCGCGGCGCTCGGGACGGGCGTCGACAAAGAGCGCGGGAAGTTTAGGGTCGAGAGCGGAAGTCGCTCCGGAGGGGCGCCCAGAAGTAGAAGCGTCGAGTACGACCGTGGTTTTCGCCACCGGACGAATCGTCGCGAGCGTCGCCAGCGGTACGGTTCCGCGGCAGAGCGTTTCGAGGTTCGAAAGGGACTGCGCGCAGCTCGGATCTGGCCACCGGTTCATCCACTCTTTTTGGGGAAGCGGGCTCGTCTGGCCGACGAACTTCCAGTTCGCGCGCGTCGGCAGGTTTGGGAGTGCCGACGCCTGACTCGGCACCGAGGCGAGAAGGTCGTTCAGGAAGAGCGCGACTTCGACGTGCGATTTAATCGCGCCCTGGCCGAGCCAGCGAACTGGCCGATGAGCGAGGCGAGTTTCGGTGTTCAACTCGCGTTCGAAAACGTAGAGGAAGCGCGGGAAAAGGGGCCGGCGCGTCGGGAGCGAGTGCTCGATGTGCGAAAGATCGATTTCGGCGAGAAGTTTTCCGCGGCCGAGAAGGAAGGAGAGCGCTTCCGAACCTTCGTCGCCGGTCAGCGGCTCTTCACGAACCCAGAGGAGACGTCCGCCCGGACGAATTTTAGAAATCGCGACGCAAGCCTGAAGCGTGCCGAGGCTCGTGCCTGGCGCACGAAGTTTCCGGTAGAACGGAAGTCCATCGATCATCGCCTTGTGGCGGCTCGCCTTCACGGTCCTCTCTTCCGCGACCCATCCGAAGTCGCAGGCTTCCATGTCCGAAAGCATCGCCATCACGCCCGGCTTCGAGCCCGGTGCGATCAGCGTGAGTTGCTCTTTCGAGTGCGCTTCGAGCGCATTCGAGTTCGCCCAGACTGGCGGCGCCTTCGGGCCCCACCAGAGGTCGATCATTTCGGAGATGAGAAGCGCGAACGTAATTTCTTCGCAGCCAATCCAGTGAATCTCGTTCGAATTTCCGTGGGTGACTTGGCCGAGGCGAAGCGTCGGCGTGAATCCGACTTTCCGGCGAGCGGCCGCGGACGGCGCCGAGCGGCTCCAGCGGAGCAGTTCGTTCGACGCTTCTTGGTAAAAGCGGGAATCGTAGCCGAGTAGCTCCGGCCAATCCGGGAAGAACCGGCGACCATCGGTACAAAGCTCCAGCAGAAAAATCGGGGACTCGTCGCGGAACTCGATTTGTTCCAGTGTCCGGAAAAGTTCTTCCTGAAGCAGCGTCGGGGGCGAGTACCAAGAATAGAGGTTCGGGCGCGTGAGGTGGAAACCTTCGCGGTGCAGAGGCACGTGCGGGCGAAGCGCGGTCGAGAGTTCGAAGTTCAGTTTCCCAAGGTGATCTGCGCGGAACGGGCGTAGACCTTTATCGCTCCAGCGCTTGAGAAGGAGGGCCTGGCCGATGGCCATGAGCGCGACTTCTTCGAAATAGGAGAAGAGGGCGTTCGATTCGGCGGGAGTGCGGGGCGACCCGAGCCAGGCCGCGAGATTCGGGCGACCGGCACCGCCGGCGAGACGGTTTAGGTGAGCGGCGATTCCGTCGCGACGCGATGGGTTTAGTCCGAGGAGGCTTGTCGGGCGCGACTCGAGATCCGAAACGATCGCGTGAATGAGCGCGATCAGGCCCGGCGGAAGACTGCGGGCGCGAAGAGTTGAGAGGGGTGCAGAGAACAGTGGATTTACTGCGCCAGCCCCGGCCAGAGCGGATTGAAGGAGGGGGCTGCCTTGGAAAATCGATCCGGTAGACGACCTCAGAAGCGGAGCTTGAAAGCCAGCTTCGGTCTTCGGTGTCTTCATCTCCGGCTTCGGCAGAAGATTGCGGTACTCGTTTCCGAGTTGGTCGCGCTCCCGCGTGCTGGGCTGCCCCATATCGCCCAGGGTCGGCATGAGAAGCTTCCGCATCTCTGACGTCCGCGCCTGCGCTTGCGCGCTCTTTGTACTACTTTCTCGCATCCCGAAGCATTCCCCTCGAGCGTTTTAGCAAGGGAGGTTCGAACAGTGGAAGTATTTTGACAGGATTTCTTTAGGGTCGAAGACGTGTAACGAGTTTTCGACTCGCGCATCGCGTCGTTTTAGAAATCGGAGACGAATAGAGATTCGAGTGAGGTAGCGCTTGAACCTTGACGACGGAATCGCTTTAATCGTCTCAAATGCTTGAACATCTTCAGAATTTCTCCGGTTGCCTCCAGGGCGCATGTCTTCTGACCTCGATCATCCTCTTCGTCCTGGGGTTCGTGATCCTCGGCTTTAACGGCGCACCGTTTTTCCTCTGGGCGATCCTGGCGCTCGCGGCCAGCGTCGGGTTCGGCGCTCCAATCGTCGTGACGGGGATTCTACTTCTCGTCGGAATCATCGGAACGGTGAAACCGATTCGCACGGCGATCGTTTCGACGGGCGTGATGGCGCTCCTCACGAAGCTGAAATTCCTGCCGACGATTTCTGAAACCGAACGCGTCGCGATCGAGGCCGGTTCGACGTGGATGGAAGCCGAACTTTTCTCGGGCAGGCCAGACTTCGCGAAGATGATGCAGCAGCCTTATCCGAAGCTGACTGCCGAAGAAAAAGCTTTCATGGACAATCAGGTCGCGAAGCTTTGCCAGATGATCAACGACTGGGAGATCTGGAAAACCCGTCGCCTGCCGGACGACGTCTGGACTTTTATCCGTCGCGAAAAATTCCTGGGCATGATCATTCCGAAGGAATATGGCGGCCTCGGGTTCTCGGCCTACGCGCACTCCGAAGTTATTCGGATGGTCGCTTCGCGCTCGCTCGCGGTCACGATTTACATCATGGTCCCGAACTCTCTCGGACCTGCCGAACTTCTGAACCATTATGGAACTGACGAGCAAAAGAAGACGATGCTTCCCCGTCTGGCCGTAGGCGACGAAATTCCATGTTTCGCACTGACGGAACCGACCGCCGGCTCGGACGCCGGGTCGATCACCGCCGACGGCGTGATCTATAAAGGCGCCGACGGAAAACTCATGATGCGCCTGAATTGGAACAAGCGCTGGATTACGCTTGCGGCGATCTCGACCCTCGTCGGTCTTGCATTCCGCCTTCGCGATCCGGAGCGCCTGCTCGGCGGTGAAGTCGATCTGGGCATCACGTGTGCGATCATTCCTTCGACTACGAAGGGCGTGATCCTCGGCGAACGGCACGATCCACTCGGAGTTCCTTTCCATAACTGTCCGACCCATGGCGAGAATGTCGAGATCACCGTCGACGCAATCATCGGCGGCGTGAAGAACGTCGGCAAGGGCTGGAAGATGCTCATGGAATGTCTCGCGGCTGGTCGCGGGATTTCCTTCCCGGCCCAGTCGGTCGGGAACGGTCAGCTCGTGGGCCGCGCGGTCAGCGCGCACGCGCTCGTACGCCAACAGTTTGGCCTCTCGATCGGGCGTTTCGAAGGCGTTCAAGACGCGCTCTCGAAAGTTGCCGGTTATTCGTACATCCTCGACGCCCTTCGCCTCTATACTTTGTCGGCGCTCGACCAAGGGACGAAGCCTGCCGTCATCACAGCAATCGCGAAGTACCACTCGACCGAGCTCGCACGTCAGATCTCGATCCACGGGATGGATATCATGGGCGGAGCAGGGATCTCCCTCGGGCCTCGGAACTTAGTCGGTCACTCGCACATCGCGGCTCCGGTCGCGATCACCGTCGAGGGAGCGAACATCCTCACTCGGACGTTGATGATCTTCGGCCAAGGCGCTTTACGCGCTCACCCCTACGCGTTCGCGGAGGTCAAAGCACTCGAAGCGAAGGACGCGAAAGCGTTCGATCACGCTTTCTGGGGACACATCGGGCACATCGTCCGAAACGGTTTCCGTTCGATCGTCCTATCGCTGACTCATGGCTGGGTCACGCCTTACGCGTTCGGTAAGGGATCGACGGCGATCTATTACCGTCGTATCGCTTGGGTTTCTGCCTCTTTTGCAATCATGGCGGACATCGCGATGGGATCGCTTGGCGGTAAGCTTAAGCTCAAGGAATCGATCACCGGGCGCTTCGCGGACATCCTCTCTTATATGTATATCTGCGTGGCGATTCTGAAGCGCTTCGAAGAAGACGGAGCGAAGAGGGAAGACCTTCCGCTTGTTCACTTCTCGATGGCGTATCTCGGTGGCGAAACCCAGCGCGCGTTCGACGGCATCTTCCAGAATCTCGAAGTTCCAGGACTCTCGTGGTTCTTCCGGACCGTCATCCGTTCGTGGTCGGGCCTCCACATGATCGGTGGAGACGTCTCCGACGTTCACGTCCATAAGATCGCGGACCTCGTCCTCGACGACGTGCGAATTCGGGAACTTCTGACCGGCGGCGCGTTCAAGCCGACGAAGGAAGGCGAGCAAATGAAGCGCCTCGACGACGCTGTCGATCTTTTCCGGAAGGTCGAAGGCATCGAAAAGAAGCTTCGTCGCGCACGCAAAGAGAAGAAGATCACGAAGAAGCCACGGATGCAGATGATTGCCGACGCCCTCACGGCGGGTGTGATCAATGCGGAAGAAAAGACGGCGCTCGAGAAGTGGGAAGTCGTGCGGATCGATGCCATCCAGGTCGATTCGTTTACCGAAACGGAATACCACCGGGCATGAAATTAATTATCGGTGGGCTCGCGCTCCTGGTGTTTACGGGTTGCGCCGCCTCCCCGAAGTTAGCGGATTACCCACGCCGTGAAATCGATCGGCCGCTGACCCTACCGAAGGGTCTCGCTTCGTGGTCGACGTTAGAAGAGTACCGTCAAGAGAAGTACCGCTTTTATGACGGCGAACTTATTACGGATCGTTATACGGTCGGCCCGATTCCGCTGAAATGGCAATCGAGCCTTTCCGACGATTGGAACTTAATCTGGCTCCCGATACCGGTCGCTGCGATTCATCAGCTTCGGAACGACGCTGCGGCATCGACGGCGCTCATTATCGGATACGGGATTGAGGGCAGCTCTAACGGCTATTCCACTGCGGGAATTTCGCTCGAATATTTTCATCGCCAGAAATTTTCTTCGGATTTTGCTCTCGAGTTCGTACCTGCGCTTGCGCCGTGGTTTCCAATCGGCGACCGCGCGAAGTGGGATCTCCAGGCGAGCCTCGGCGTCGGTCCGTTCTGGCAAGTGGGCGAAACGCTCTCCGTAAACGGCGGCGCGCGCGCGGTGCTTCGTAAAAATTCGAAGACGGTCATTACGGGTAACTTCGACGGATCCGGGCTTTCGATCGCGACTCATGACGACTACCGCGTGGTTTATCCGGTTTATCTCGGGATGAACTGGAGCTTCGCGCGCCAGTGGGACTTCGGTGCGACCGCGAATTATCTGAAGTTCGCCGAAGTCGACGACTACTCGCGGCTTCTCGTTGATCTTGAGTTTCGGCACTTCTGGTAGGCGGTTCTGATGGCAACCGGCGTAGGATCTTCAGGTATCGAGGCACCCGGGCGCTGGCGCAGATTTTTCGGAAAAGACCGCCGCTCGGCGATCGGCGAACTTCTCGCACGCTCGAAAGCTAAGATGGATCTGCAAGAGCGGATCCGCTGGGCCGAGCAGGTCGTCGGATGGATGAAGGAAGGTGAAGGGGAGGCTCGCCTCCGGTTTTTCTTCCAGTTTCTGGATTCGAACCCGGAAATCCGAAAGGACTTCCTTCGCTCCGTCGCGACGCTTGTCGAAGAATGCTCGTTCTTAAATTTTTTCCTGACCACCGGGTATACGAACGAACTCGGTCTTTGGTCGGAGATCGTGTCGCGAGTGCTCGATCGGATTCTACCCGAAGCATCGACGAACGATATTCGCGCCGTCTTTACGCGCCTCTTCAGTAAGTCCGAAGACTTCGAATGGTTCACCGCGCTCTCCGACGAAAACCTCGCACGTTTTTCCGAGCTCTTTGCGGGAGAAGAATTTCGAGAACTCTGGCGGGGAGTGCTTGCCGATCTCCGCGAAGCGCTCCTGATTCTCGCCACGAATGTCGCCCATCACGGTCTTTCCCTCAGTATCCGCAGTCGAACTCGGCGCCGCCAGTCGGTGGCCGACGCTCCCTTTCTCGCGCTGAGCCAGGATATTCAGGCGC
>JBBQMV010000153.1:0-6671 GCA_038329315.1 Bdellovibrionia bacterium
CAGTTTCAAAATCGACGTCCTTGGAGATTCAGAAAACACGCCTCCGAGTTCCGTTATTCTCTACAAGAATGGTAAACCTTACCGAACGTTCGACGTTACCCGTAAGAAAACCTATAAATTCGTCGACCATCTCCAAAGCGGAGAACGCGCCTGGTATTTTGTCGAGCTTCACGGCTCGACTGGATTTTCCGGTGCGAAGGGAGCGCTTTACGGAAGCCTTCTTTCCATTTCCAATCCGATTACGCTCGGTTTCTAATCAGGAACAGGAAATAGAGGAAATCCGCCTTTACCGAAGAGAATTCTTCCCTTCCAACTCTTCCGAGCCGAAGTAGAGGTAAATCAAGATCGCCGCAAGCCCTGTGAAAATATGCCAAAGTCCGTGACCGTTCATCCAAGCGTACGGATTACACCAGATTTTCGTCTCGTCTAAGTACCACACGACTTGAGCAAACGCATAGGAGGCGACCGAACCGTAGAGATAGTTTTTCTGAATCCGGCTCTTGGCTTTCATCTGAACCCAGACCGATTGGGCGGCCACAATGACGATCGAGACACCAAAGAGCCAGCGGCGGGGCTCGGGAAAGTAAAAAATGATGACACCGAGTAAGCTGCAAACCCCGAAATAGAACAGCAGAAATGTTCGCTGATTCAGCCGACCGACCCGGTAGAAATTATACGCGATAAAAAAGATCGAGACCAAGTACATCCCGAAAACATCGAACCACTGCCCGACGAAAGTTTCCGACGCGTGAAAGAAAAAAGAACCAAGCCCCACTGCAGCCAACGCGAACCCGTAAAGGCGCGGAAAAACGGGCCACGAGGATAGCTTATTCCGGGAAGAAAGAAAAAAAGCGGGTTTCAGCAGAAAAATAAAACCCGCAAAAATGAAGACCAGATTGGTCCAAGTATTCACCGGCTCCAAAATCGAAACGCCGATTCGTGGAGCCTCGCACCAGCAGCTCGGTAAACAGCTCGCGCCCTGCCAAACCGACCAATCTATCATCGGAACCTTCCTTATTTGCGATACTTGCTCAGTTTGCCATGGGCACACTGAAAAGTACAAAGCCGGTATGCTAAAATGATTCGTATGGGCACCCTCAGCACCCGATTGAAGCCGTACCTCCTCAGAAAAATTCCGCTTTTTATGGCAATGGGGTGCATCGGAATTACGACGGAAGTTTTCTTCACGGCGATTTACGACCTTCTGACTTCCGCAGTGCCGATCGGCCTGAGTTTGAAGGGAGTCTCCTCTATCTGGATGTTTCCCATCTATGGCTCGATCGCGTTCTTCTTCCCTCCGCTCATGAAGCGATTGAGTCACTGGAAAGCGTGGCAACGCGCGCTCGTCTACGGGCTCGGAATACTCGTTTTCGAGTATCTCAGCGGTGGAGCACTACAGCTCCTCACGGGGAGTTGTCCCTGGGAGTACAAAACAGGGTACCACGTGCAGGGTTTGATCCGTTTAGACTACTACCCGCTCTGGGTGATCTTCGCCGCTGGAGTGGAACGAATCGTAACGCGACTCGAGCGTTTCGAAAGCATCTAAAGTACGACGCTTAACGTCCGGTGGCGTTGAATGGGCCGGATTCGTTCTTCCGGATATTCTGGCCGAAAAAACCGAACTTGTATCCGTCGGTCACGAGCATAATGTCGTTTCCGCCGTTGTCGACGAGGTTTGCCTTCACGCTTTTATCTTTCATGATGTCGACCGGGTACCGTTTCGCAGTTTTCCCATCTCCAACTACGAGCTCCGTTTCGCCGACGCTGGTGAGGTAAATATTCTTCGAACCGAATTGGTCCATACGATTTAACGCTTCGACGTTCGGAAGATGAAAGGAAAGTGGATTATCGGCGAGCGTCCCGTCCGGATTTAGCTTCGTGATATCACCATTTTTACTAATCCGCCCCCCGGCACTGATTCCGACGCTGACCACCGAATAAGTCGGAGTAAGCGCCCCCAGCAGCTCCTTGCTATTACTCGTGTCCGAACCGTGGTGGGTCGAGTGAAACACGTCGACGTGTTTCACTAACGGGGCAACCGCCTCCTCAAGCGGAAGTTTCCCGGCTTTTCCGGCGGCCCCAGCCGCGGTAAGATCCCCACCCTCGAAGTACGCGAACTTACGATAATGGAGGACCATCGCGATCGAGGCGGCGTTACAGTCCTTTAAAACATGAGGTTTCCCGGGCTTTCGGATATCGATCTTGATGTTATTGCGAATCCTGCCGTCCACGGCGAGGATATCGAACTTTACGTCCTTATCCAAAATCGCACCTAGGCCGAACGCCGGTACGGAATAGTTTCCGATAACCGTCAAGAGCTTCGTCCACAGTCCGGTCGGACTCGGATCGTTATCGGTATCTACCGTCGAAATATAGAAAGTCTTAGCCTTGATTCCGGCATCGTAGATGTTTTTCCATCCACCATAGTGATCGATGTGCGGGTGGGACACTATACCGTAATCCAGTGAAGTGATTCCACACCCTGTGAACACCTTAAGGATCGCCTGGTCGCCTACTCCAGGCATCCCGGCATCGATCAGGATCGTAGTCCCGCTCGGTGTCCGAATGAACGTCGACGAACCCTGCTCGACGTAAAAATGATGAATCAAAAGTTCCCTTTTCCAATTCGGATACATCGTATCGAAGACGCACGTGGATCCCGCCGGATTACGCGCCGCCTCGGTATCGTCCATTTTCACAGTGGAGCAACCGACGGCGAGCGTGCTCACTAGAAAGATCACGAAAGTACGATTGAGAGTCAGTCGAACGCTAGAAAAGCTCATACTCGTTTAACGGCAATTGTTGAGAAAGAAATGACCTATTTCTTTTGGCGCCATTTTATTGGCACGCCTCTCTTACAGAGATTCTTCCATAAACGCTTTTACGGCGTTCGCGGAAGGAAGCGGGAGTTTCGAGTTCGAAGGCTCACCTCCCACCGTATCGCCGCCGGCGTCGTCGCCCGTAGAGGCGATCACCGTCAGCTTCGGCTTCGCGGGATCATCTTGGCGGTTCGGTGCCTGCTGGTGACCGCCAGGAAGATAGTCCGGGATCGGATAGTTCGTGATCACCTTACGGCGAAAATCCGGATGCTGCTCGACGCTTCCATCGAAGTATACCGAACACCTATCCGTGGCCGGCGCTTTTTTCGGAGCGGCATCGCGAGCATCCATCGCGGCGGAATACCAAAGACGCGCGAGAAGAACCGCAGATTCGGAAATTCGCTCCTCGGCGACTTGGACCACCGTCATCCCGAGCGAACTCGCTGGCGCCCGCTTCACTTCTTTCGTTCCGATCGCAGCACCGGTCACACCCTTCGGGTTGCAATCTTTTTGGTGAGTGGGACAAGCCAAGACGTCCGTCCAAAGTGCATCGAGTAGCGGCTGGACATACGGCGTCGATGTTGAAACCACGCGGAGGACTTCACGAACCACGCGCGAACTTGGAATCCGCGCGAGTCCCGCCTTACCAAGCGACTTGTGGGCATATTCAAGCACGGCCGGATCAGTAACGTCGAAACTCGGATAAAGAAACGTTTTCGCGTCCGGTTGCTTTTCTTTCGGAACCAACCGCTTAAATATATCCGCTTCGAAAGCCGCGTGAATCCCCGAACTATACACGGGCGAACGCGGATCTTTCGGATGGGCCGAATCGTAGGTTCCGTCGAAATTCAGCGAAGTGTGAAAAGGCTGAGACATATCGCCTACGTAATGCCCCATCGCACCCAAGTAGATGAACGCGAGTTCAGGATTCCCAGCTTTCAGCTGGGCAACGCCAAGATCGTAAAGCTGCTTAATCCGCCACGGCGCGGTCCCGTGCGATCGGACATAGTCGATTTTCTCTACGGGCGCCGGAATATGCGTCTTCGGGTCTTCTTGAGTTTTCGGCCGCTCCGTCGCCTTGCTCGGATCGACCGTCGTCACGAATGCTGCGCGAACTTTTCCGAAACGAAGCGCGGTGTATCGCGCGGCGACCGTCGAGTACGGGCCAGAGGGAAGCGTGCCAATGTGCTTCGGATCGACGAAGGCATCCGCCTCGAAATAATGGAGTGGATGTTCGTAATCATCCGAAACGATACGCGGATCAGAGAAGTGATAGTCCGGATTTCTTTTACCGTCCGGACCCTTTTTTGATTTCGGATCGACCGGAGTGTAATTCGAATCGATTTCGGTTCCGAGCTTCTTCCAATCGTAGTCCGGCGTAATCGCGAGGCGCTGGATGAACTTGTCATTCATCTTCATGCACTTCCCCATCGAGGAGTTCGGGAGAAGTTCATTGAAGAGCTCGAGCGCCGCGGCGTTCACCTGCTGGTGCCCGTAAGATCCCCACGCTCGTGCCTCGGACGAGGACCCGAGAAACGACGCCAAAACAATGGCTGCAGTGAAGGCATTTTTAAATAAGCACGAATTCGACATGGTTCACCCCATGGATCGTTCGGCAGTTTGCTGCTCCAGCTTGAGTTAGGCGATATCGAGCCTATTATAAACGCTTTAGGAGCGCCGCGTACGTGGGCTCGATCGTTTCCGATGTCGCCGGCCGGCGCAGAATCTCTTTAAGTGCTCCTGGCAACTCGACCGGGTGCCCGATAAGCGGCTCGACAATCGATTCGAACTTCGCGGGATGGGCGGTCGAAACGAGAATCCATTCGCGGTCCCCAAACCCCGGTTCTTTCGCGAGACGACGACGAATGACCGCCGCAGTCGCGGTGTGCGGGCAAAGGGCTTGGCCCCACTCCGCTTCGCTCGTCCGGATCTCATTTCGAATCTCGTCATCACTCACCGATTCCGCGCGAACGTTCGCGCGTAGATCATCCATCTTCGGGTAAAGGGCACGGAGACGTTCGAGGTTACTCGGATTCCCGACGTCCATCGCGTTCGCGATCGTCGCGATCGTCGACGCCGGCTGATACACCCCACTTTCGAAAAAATCGGCGATCACGCGATTCGCATTTAAAGCGAGCACCACCGGACCGATCGGCAACCCGATCTTCTTCGCCCAAAGTGCAGCGAGCGCGTTCCCGAGATTTCCACTCGGAATGATAAAGCCCGCATCAGGGTGCGCGAGCGAGGCCTGCGCGTAGTAAACCATCTGCGGAAGCACTCGCCCGAGATTGATGCTGTTTGCACTCCGCCAATCGCGGCCACTGGCCCGGTCGAGAAGTGCTTCCTTTACGATCCGCTGGCACGCATCGAAATCCCCTTCGACGGCAAAAGCGCGGATATTATCGCCCCAGGCGCAGAGCTGATGTTCCTGACGGGGCGAAACTTTTCCCTTCGGGAATAAGATCACGACCTCGACTCCACGAAGTTTATGAAACGCCGCCGCGACGGCGCCGCCGGTATCTCCGGAGGTCGCGACGATTACGGTCTGCATCTTCTCCGAACGACCGGGCGCAGTCACGCGCGCGAGGAAACGAGCGCCGACGTCTTTAAATGCGCACGTCGGGCCGTGAAAAAGTTCGAGGATAAAATCCTTCGGACGTTTAGGAACTTTCCGAAGGATGGTCGGAAAATCGAAGGCCGAATGGCAAATCTCACCGAGGGTCACGCTAACGCCCGGGTCATCGACGAAAAATGGCCCAAGCAGGCGCCCGCCGATCTCCGAAAGTGTCGTCAGATTTTCGAAGTCCTTCGGACCGAGTTTCGGAAATTCCGTCGGCACGAAAAGTCCGCCGTCCGGTGCGAGCCCCGCCTCGAGCGCTTCGCGAATCGAAACCGGGCCGGCACCTCGGGTACTGACGAACTTCATACGAGCCGGGCTCCGCTCGCGGCAATTAGCGAAACGTGGCCCTCGGCCTTTAGGCCGGCGGCGCCGAAAGCGGCGACCATCGCGGAGACCGCGCGAGCGGCGCTCGCCGCATCGATCGTGAGCGCGAAAAGGCTCGGACCGGCCCCGGAAATAGAACACCCGAGAACTTCATTCTTTCCGCTCATGAGCGCGGCTTGCTTCACAGCCGCAAATCCCGGAATCAATCGCGCACGCTGGGGTTCGATCAGCACGTCGTCGAGCCCGCGCTTGATGAGTTTAAAATCGTCCGTGCAACATCCGGCGATAAATGCTGCCAGGCGCACCGACTGGAGCACGTGCAGTTTTAAAGGGAGATCGACTTTCAGTGCAGCACGCGCGTCCCTCGTATCGAGGCGCATTTCAGGGTGCACGAGCGCGCAGTACATTCCTTTCGGATACGGTATTCGCGCCACCTCCGGATCTTCACCCGGACCGGTTAAGGTGAGGCCCCCAAAGAGGCATGGCGCGACGTTATCCGCATGTTTCGCACCGCTCGCGACCGCTTCGCCATCGAGTGCGAAGCGCAAAAGTTTTTCAATCGGTAGCGGATTCGGCAAAAGAGCATTTGCCGCGACCACAGCGCCGACCGCCGAAGCGGCCGACCCCCCCATGCCCGAACCGAGCGGAATCCCCTTTTCGATTTTTACCGCGAATCCGAAACCTGGCTGGAACTCCTCGAGCATTCGCACGAGCGGCATTCCAGCCGTATTTTTCTCGGGTGCACTCGGGATTCCATCTGCACCCGAAATACCGATAACCCCTTCGATCGTTACGCCGAGCGCGTCGGTTCGAGTGACCGTGACTCGATCGCCGATTCCATCGACCGCGAAGCCAAGAATATCGAAGCCGACGCCGACGTTCGCTACGGTAGCCGGGGCAAAAGCGGT
>JBBQMV010000154.1:0-6671 GCA_038329315.1 Bdellovibrionia bacterium
TGGCGCGAAACTTCCGCCGAACGTCGTTGAAGACCTTTTCCGCGTACTCCTTGAGCTCGGGCTTCTTCATCAGCGGGAAGATCCCCACCTTATAAGGAGCCAGGGACGGATGGAACTGGAGCCAGGTGCGCTCGCCGTCGAAACGGTAAGCGTCCACCAGCGCGACCAGGATGCCGCGATCGCAGCCTACTGCGGTTTCCACCACGAAGGGAACGTAGCGCTCCTTCGCTTCCTCGTCGAAATATTCGAGCTTCTTGCCGCTGAATTTCTGGTGCTGTGTGAGATCGAAGTCGCCGCGATTGTGGACGCCTTCGAGCTCGGACCAGCCGAACGGAAACTCGTACTGCACGTCAAACGCCGCGCGCGCGTAGTGCGCGAGCTCGCCGGCGTCGTGCTGATGGAACCGGAGCTTCGAGGCGCGCACGCCATTATCCAGGTGCCACTGGATGCGCGCGGCCTTCCACTTCTCGAACCACTCCATGTCGGTGCCCGGTTTGACGAAGTATTGCATCTCCATCTGTTCGAACTCGCGGGTGCGGAAAATGAAGTTACCCGGCGTAATTTCGTTCCGGAACGCTTTCCCGATCTGGGCGATGCCGAACGGGATCTTTTGGCGCGTCGACTGCTGGACGTTCAGGAAGTTTACGTAAATCCCCTGCGCCGTTTCCGGGCGAAGATAAACGATGGCGCTCGAGTCTTCGAGTGCACCCATGTGGGTCTTGAACATCAGATTGAAGTTCCGAGGTTCCGTGAGTGTGCCTTTTTTCCCGCAGTTCGGGCAGACATTCGCGGCGAGTTTCTCCGGATCGATTTTATCGGCGCGAAAACGCGCCTTACATTCTTTGCAGTCGATCAGCGGATCGACGAAGCCGGCGACGTGGCCAGACGCTTCCCAAACTTTCGGGTGCATGAGGATCGCGGCGTCGAGGCCCTCGATGTCGTCGTTGTCGCACATCGCGCGCCACCAACGTTCCTTCACGTTCCGCTTCAGCTCGATGCCGAGTGGACCATAATCCCAGCAGGCGTTGATGCCGCCGTAGACCTCGGAAGAGGGAAAAACGAACCCGCGTTGCTTACAGAGCGAGACGAGGACGTTCATATCTTTCAGGTCTTGGGGCGGACCCGCGGGCTTGGCTGGGGCTTCGTTTTCGGTCATCCCGAAAAGCTAACAAACCGGAGGGCGATCTTCAATGAAGGCGAGCTGCGTTAACGAACTGAAGCTGCGCTTATTGGAGCTGTCCGCCACAGATTTCTGCGGCTTTGACGAAGTCGCGTTCGGTGTCGAGCGAGATGCGGTCGATGCAGGCCGTGCTGGCGGTCCCGCATTTCACGGCGGCCCGGAGGACGCTGTAGTCGACGTAGGGGAGAATCTTGTTAATGCAGGTGAGGGTCGCCCCGCCGCTGCAAGCCGTAGCAGCCTTCACGTAATCGTAACCCGCTTCTGGAAAAGCACGGTCGATGCACTCGATGCTCGCGCGTCCGCAGGCCTTCGCGCCCTTCTGGTCATTGTATTTGATTGAGGTATGAATTTTCTGAATGCATTCGAGCGAAGCCCCGCCGCTGCAGGCCGCGGCGGCTTTCCCGTTATTATAGCCGGCTGACGGGTAAACAGCTTTGATGCAGTCGATATTCGAGGAGCCGCAAAGGCGAGCCGATTTTGCGTGGCTGAAACCCGCATCCCGGAAAACGTAGGCGATGCAGGCGACGCTCGCGCCACCTGAACAGGTTTGGGCGGCTTTCACGAAATTAAATCCGGTTTCTTTGTAAACGTCATTGATGCAATCGACGTTCGCGTGTCCGCACGCAATCGCGGCCGCCACGGTGTCGAACCCTGCGTCGCTGTAAACGGCATCGATACACTCTGCCGTCGCGCCGCCTTTGCAAATTTTGGCGGCCTTCACTTCGTCATAACCGGCATCGACGAGGATCTTGTCGATACACTCCGACGCCCGCGCGGAGACCGCAAAAGGCGTGAGGAGGAGGCTAAGGGCGAGCAGGAACGGTCTCATGTTGAGCTTCTTTTAATGCAATGAGTCAAGATTGTCACTTAGAAACAAAGCTGAATAATTTCAATATATTACATAATAAGTTCCGCGTCTAAACGCCGAGTCCGAGCGCCATATCAAAAACGGCATCCCCCGATGGACGTCGGATGACGATCGGTAACCATATCGTTAGGGTGACCTTCGCGGGCGGCTTCGGTAGGATCGCGCCGAATTTCGCGTCGATCGTGCGGATCTTGAATTCCTTATCCGTGCGGACGACGGTCTTCGCGAAAACGTCGGCGAGTTCTTTCGCGGTGGGCTTCGCTTTCCCGGCCAGCGCTACGAATCCCTGCCCTTCGTTCGATGTGACCGCCTGGTAGAGCACGTTCGCGTCGGCATCTGCGCCGATCGCACCGTCGACGCGTTTCGGGAGGCCGAGTTCAAGTTTTTCGTCGGGAAAGCGCTCGTTTAGCTCGTCGATGAGTGCCGAGTGAGTCGCCTGGAGAATCGCGTTCCAGACGCTCATGCAGGTTGTTCCGCGATCTTCAGGAATGCGGCGTACTCGCCGTCTTTTCCGACGAGTTCGCCGTGGGTGCCGTCTTCGACGATGTTTCCCTCACGCATGACCAAGATCCGATTCGCGTTCCGGATCGTCGAGAGGCGGTGGGCGATGATGATGGTCGTCTTGTCGCGCATGAGTTTATCGAGCGCCGCTTGCACGGCCTTTTCGGAAGCGTTATCAAGTGCTGAGGTCGCCTCATCGAGAATGAGGATCGGACTATTTCGTAGGAAAGCGCGTGCGATCGAGAGTCGTTGGCGTTCGCCACCCGAAAGTTTCTGACCGCGGTCTCCGATGTTCGCGTTAAAACCTTCGGGAAGTCGGTCGATAAAGTCTGTCGCGAATGCTTCCTTCGCGGCTTGGCGGACTTCTTCGTCGGTTGCGCCGAGCCGTCCGCAGCGGATATTTTCGGCGATCGAGTCGTTAAAGAGAAACACTTCCTGGCTGACGATCGAGATCTGCGAACGCAGATCGGCGATTCTTAAGTCGCGAATGTCGACGCCGTCGATTTCGATCTTTCCTGCCGTAACGTCGAAAATTCGCGGGAGGAGCGAAATGAGTGAGCTTTTTCCGGCGCCACTCGCGCCGACGAGGGCGAGCGAACGGCCCTTCTTGATATCGAAATTAATTCCGCGGAGAACCTCTCGCCCGGGTACGTCCGGATAAGCGAAGCGAACTCCGGAGAGTCGAATCTCGGAATTGAATTCCTTCATCGCTTTCGCGCCCGGCTTCTCGACGAGATTGGTCTTCCAGCCGAGGATCTCGAAGACGCGCTCACAAGCGGCATCGGCGTTATGAAGTTTGATGCTGAGGTCGTTCAAGGCCCGAATCGGTGGCTGCATCATCCCGAACGCGACGAAAAATGCGAGTAACTGACCGGCAGTCATCGAATGATCGATGACGACGGCCTTTCCACCCAGGTAAAGAATGCCGGCGATCGCGAAAGCCATAATGAATTCGATCAGTGGATGGGAAATTTCTTCGACGATGATCGTTTTCGCGAGATTCTTGAAAAAGGCTTCGCTTCGTTCGTAATATTTTTTCTGAACGTATTCTTCAAGCCGAAAAGACTTGATTACCCGGACTCCGGTGAAGCTTTCCTGAAGCGTCGCGAACATCTTCGCCAATTCCTGTTGGAGGCGATGGATATAGCGTTTCAGTGCTTTCCCTGAATAGCGAAAAACGAAAGCGAGTGCGGGTAGAACCGCGATCGTGACTAGGGTCAGTCGCCAATTTAAATGAAGTGTGTAACCGAGCAGCGCGATGAGGGTGATCGGTTGGCGAACCAGTACCGCGACTTGAGCAATCCCTTGGTCGATTTGGTTTGGATCGTTTCCGACCCGTGACATGAGATCACCGGTACTCGCAGTCGTGAAATAGTCGGCCGAAAGCGACATGACGTGATCATAGACGTCGTTTTTTATTTTTTGATTTACTCGTGCAACGACATATCGAATAGAGGCGGTGTGGATAAAGCGGACGAAAAAATTGATCGCGAAAAGAGCGATTACCAAGAGCGGATACTTCAAGAGTACGCCCGAAGGATCATTCGCCGAGTTCAAGTCGTCGATCATCCGCTGAGCGAGCGGAGCGGGACCGATCGTGATGGCCGCTAAAGGAATGGCGAAGAGCATGCTCGTCGCGAGCCACGGCCAGTAAGGCTTGAGGTAAGGTTTTAATTTCCAGATAGATTTCATGGAAGTACGTGAATCCTATGATATCCCTCGGGTGATGGCTAGTGCTCAAACTCGCAGCCTTATTGTCGGTGGCGCCGGATATGTCGGCAGCGCTTTCGCCGCTTATCTTCTCGACCGTGGCGAGGAAGTTTGGGTTCTCGACGACCTTTCGACGGGCCACCGTTCGCTCCTACTCGATTCGGTGATTCGTGAGGGGCATTTCATCGAAACCCGTGCTGGAAATCGCGTGGCGCTTGACGCGCTCTTTTCGAAATTCCGTTTCGATACCGTATACCATTTCGCGGCGAAATCACTCGTCGCCGAGAGCGTTCGATTTCCGGAACTTTATCGGGAGAATAACATCGACCAAACCCGGCTTCTCCTCGACGCAATGATCGCGCACGGGATGAAACGGTTCGTGTTTTCCTCGACGGCCGCGGTCTTCGGCGACCCGGGTACACGGGATATCGATGAAGACCTCGAGAAAAAACCGATTAACCCTTACGGCGAAACGAAACTCGCCGTCGAGAAGATGCTCGCGGAATACGCGGATCTTCACGGACTGCGCTCGATCGCGCTTCGTTATTTCAACGCCGCGGGTGCGGAATCGAAATCGCGCGTCGGTGAAATACATGATCCCGAGACTCACCTGATTCCGAACGTGTTGGCCGCCGGACTCGCGGGCCGCCCAGTTTCGATTTTTGGCGATGACTATCCTACTCTGGACGGAACCTGCGTTCGTGATTACGTTCACGTCGATGATCTCGCGGCTGCGCATGGGGCGGCCGCGGCTCGGATGGCGGGTGAAGCCGAGGGCACAAAGGGATTCGAAGCGTTCAATCTCGGATCTTCGGCCGGCTTTTCCGTAAAGGAAGTGATCGGCGAGGCCGAGCGCGTGCTCGGGAAGAAAATCGCGGTGAAGATAGAGCCGCGCCGGCCGGGCGATCCGGCGAAGCTCGTCGCGGTTTCTGAACGTGCGAAGAAAGTGCTCGGCTTCGCGCCGAGGGCGAACTCGCTGGCTTCGATTCTCGAATCCGCGCTCATGTGGGAGCGGAAGAAACAGGCTCCTAAAAAAGCCGTTTTCCTCGACCGCGACGGGACTCTGAATTTCGATCCGGGGTACATCAGTGACCACGAGAAATTCGATATCATTCCCGGGGTTCCGGCAGCCTTAAAGCGGCTCGTGGACGCGGGGTATCTCCTCGTTGTCGTCTCGAATCAGTCGGGAATCGCGCGCGGGAAGATCACCATGTCGGAACTTCGGAGGATTCATTCAAAGCTCGATCGCGTGCTCTTGGCTGACGGCGTGCGAATTCATCACTACGCGCTTTGCTTTCATCATCCGGACGAGAACTGCGAATGTCGGAAGCCGAAACCGAAACTCGTGCTCGATACGGCGGCGAAGTACCACATCGACCTCTCGAAATCGTTCATGATCGGCGATAAGGCGAGTGACGTCGAATGCGGCCGAAACGCGAAAGTAGCCGGATCGTTTCTTGTCGGTACTGGTTACGGCGTCGAAGATGCGAAGACGCTTCCGGGCTCGAAGGACATTTTCTTTCCGACGCTGGGTGAGGCGGTCGACCGGATTCTCGCGATCTCGGGCAACCGTGCTTAAGACTGCATCGACTTAATTTCGGGAATGAACCGTAGCCCCTTGAGCGGCGTCCGATCGAATCCCGGAACGTGATAGATGAGCAGCGATTCGAGAAGCGAGAAGAGAAGTTTCTGATCTTCGAGCGTTCCTTGTGCGAGCTCGGTAATTTTACGAATCGGCGAAGAGAGGCCGATGTAGAAATCGCCGATCGCGGCCTGGGTCGCTTCGAAGAAGCGGTGCTTAAATCCCGGCGCGTAGTCTTCCGCAGAATCCGGCATCACGCTTCGACAGTTCGGGCAGGTCCAGCACGCGACCGAGATATGGCAGCGAAGCCTGGCGTCTGCGGAAAAATCGAGAAGGCTCCGTTCGCAGCCGAGGCAGCGCAGGAGCTGGGGCTGGGTTCCGTTCCATTGTAAAACTTTCGACAAATACGCGTTTAGAAGCGAGAGGAGAAGCCGCGGTTCGACGGCCGCGCCGGCGTCCGCGAGTTCCTCGAGCATCGCCAGAGCGTTCGAATGGAGTTTGAAAAGATCGAGACACGGTTCGCGCTCGGGGGCGAGGCGGAGCATGAGCTCGTTAAAGACCGAGGCGAGCGAAAGGATTTCGAAATCCTTTCGGAGTCCGGCAAAGTCCTTACGGATGGTGGCTTCATCGAGGTGGTAGAGATCGCCGCGGGTTTCGCCCATCCGCCAAGTCGACGCGGAGAATGATTCGAGGCATCCGCCGAAGCGTCTAGATTGGACCGCGTTCCGCGCGAGCGCTGAAATTTTTCCGTGGTGTTCGGTGAGCGCAGTGACGACTCGGTGGCGTTCCTCGAAAGGAACGCTCCGGAGGACGATTGCGGTGTCCTCGAA
>JBBQMV010000155.1:0-6662 GCA_038329315.1 Bdellovibrionia bacterium
GCTTTTCTGTGTCGATAACTCCGGTTCGATGGCGAATAAGCAGCAAGTCCTTGCGGACTCTGTGAATGCGTTCATCGGTCTCTTCGTAACGGGCGGTGTGGACTTCCACATCGGTATCGTGACGACGGACACGGACAGCACCGACGCAAACTACTGGTCGAGCCGTCTGCCGGGATATGTGACGCCGAACCGCGGCCGCCTGCTTTCGAAGTACACTGAGAAGTTCCTTTCTAAGAACTCCACGGGTGTAACGGATAAGATGAAGGCGAACGCGAAAGTCGGAACCTCTGGTAGCGGAGACGAGCAATGTTTCGATTCGATGCTTTATGCACTCGGCGATACGATGCTCGCCTCAGGTGGCTATAACGAGGGATTCGTACGCGACGACGCCCTGCTCTCGATGATCGTCATCAGCGATGAAGACGAAGACATCAAGAACGGTGAAGGCGTAGCCGGTCGGATCGCACGGATGAAGACGCGCGTAGCAACGATCAAGGGTCCGAATTCTCGAGGTTACAGCTTCGACTTCGTGATCAACAAGACCGCTGCGAAGCCTTCGACACCGGTGACCTATCCGCTTCCTTCGGGAGCGAACTACTATCCGAACTTCTACTTGGCGGCCGCCGATGCCTTCGTGGCAAAGACGTACGACGTGTTGAAGAACTTCGGATCGGATCTCGCGACGATTGGTTCGAACATCGTGATCCAAGCCCAAAGCTCCTTCAAGCTGTCGAATAAGCCAAACCCAGTCTCTTCGATTGTGGTGAAGCTCGATGGCAAGATCGTAGCGGCTGACCCAGTAGACGGATACGTCTATGACGCCAGCAATAATACGATCTCGCTGAAGGGCGCTGCCCTTCAGGCGAGCCCAGGTGCTTCACTCACCATCGACTACAAGTACTAAGAAAAACGGAAGATCCGAAGACTCTGGATAAAGAGTTAGCCACGGGTCTTAAACGTCAATCCTAGAAATAAGCGGGCTCCGGGGATCTTCTCCGGGGCCTGTCTTATTTTCCGCCTTCGCCAGGTAAAAAAAACGTCGCGCGCGGTTTCCCGCGCACGACGTTTTTTCGGTCCATTCCATGGGACCCAGACTGAACTTGGGTCAGTTCTTAGGCGTAAACTTTTTCTTTGTGCTCTTCGGCTTCCTTGCACGCAATGCATAGCGTGGAAACCGGCCGCGCTTCCAGGCGGCGTGGTTCGATTGGCTCTTCGCAGTCTAAGCAGACTCCGAAAGTGCCTTCCTCGACCCGGGCAAGCGCTTCGTCGATTTTCATCAGAAGAAGGCGTTCACGGTCGCGAAGTTTGAACACGAGATTTTGGTTTACTTCACTTGCGGCAAGATCGGTCTCGTCCGGCAGGTCATCCGGAGATACCGCGAGTTCCGTTCTCATCGCATTTTTCGAGTTATTGAGAATCCGTTGCTTCTCTTCAAGTAACGTCTTCCGAAAACGAGTCGTCGTTCGAGCATCCATACAAATCCCCCCACTACAAACTCATCGCGATGCTCGAGAAATCCGTTCAACCCGGACTTCTTTTGCCAGCCACCTCTCCCTGAGATGTCTGAGCGATGATCACTTCTGCCTGCAACTTTGTTCCAAATCCTTCAAAGCTACCGTCAGTGTATCGTGATGATGATCCCCGGACATCCAAGCAAGCAGCCATTCTGGTCACTCACAAGATCGGAACCACCGAGTTGTTTTCGCGTACTCCTTCGCGATGAAGAAGACGATTATAAGAAGTTCTAAGATCGGACAAGCAAAAAAGTGCTGTTCTTACACGATCTTATAATGCGCGTTGTTACAGTTGCCGCGAAAACGGCGAGAAAAATAGGGCGAAATCTGAATTTCCCGATTCACGAAAAAGGGAGAAAAACACGGTTTTCTGCGGGTTTTTCAAAAATTATATGAAATTCACTGCCGACGTTCGAAGGAAGAAAATTACAGAGTCTCGACGGTGCTTGAGAAATTAAAACGGGGTCGCTAAATCTTGAGGAACATGTCGAAAATGAAACCTCCGTCTCCCTCGGCCGCCGTTCTGATCCTCGCGGCGGGGCTCGGAAAGCGGATGAAGAGCCCGCTTCCGAAAGTGCTGCACGAAGTCTGCGGCGAACCGATGTTGGTCGCCCTTCTCCGAAGCGTCGCGGGCGCGAATCCTTCCGCCGAAGTCGGAATCATCGTCGGTCACGGACGCGAAAAAGTCGAAAGTACCGTGCGTGCGGCAGCGGCGGCATCGCCCGCGCTCGCGAAACTTCGTTTGGAATTCTTGGTCCAAGCCGAGCAGCTCGGTACCGGCCACGCCGTCCGTGAGGCGATGGCGACCGTCTGGGGAAAAGCGCGCGTTTCCGCGAAGACACCGATTCTCGTATTGCCCGGCGATTCGCCCCAGATCCCGGTTTCGCTCGTCGAAGCGATGACCGCACCGCTGGAGAAAGGCGCAGCGATTCGACTGCTTTCGTACCACCTCCCAGATCCGAAGGGATACGGCCGGATTATTCGCGCGGGCGGGAAACCGACCGGCGCGATCCTCCGGATCGTTGAAGAAAAAGATACGAATGCGAAGGAGCGTCGCGTCCCGGAAGTCGGCGCTTCGATGTACACCTTCGAAGCCGGATTTCTCGTGGCTTCGCTTCCGAAGCTGAAGCCGAATAACGCCCAAAAAGAATATTACCTCACCGATCTCATCGGGATGGCCGGGAAGGCGAAGAAGAAAATCACGTCGCTCGTCTGGCCGAACGCGGCCGATGTGACCGGCGTGAACGACCTCTGGGAGCTATCGGCCGCCGAACGCACCCTCCAACTCCGGATCGTAGAAGCCCACGCTCGAAACGGCGTCCGTTTTCTCGATCCCGGGTCGGTCGCCGTCGAAGCCGGCGTGAAAATCGGAGAAGGCGTAAAAATTCATCGCGGAGTCGTCCTTCGCGGAACGACCGTCATCGGTGACGGCGTTGATATCGGATCGAACACGGTTCTCCGTTCCTGCCGCGTCGATGCGGGCGTCGTGTTCAAGGCCGGATGTTACGCGGAGAACTCCGTCGTCGAAGCCGGGGCGACTGTCGGCCCGTATGCGCACCTTCGCCCGGAATCTCATGTCGGGCGCGAAGCGAAGATCGGAAACTTCGTCGAACTGAAGAAGGCCGTGATCGGCGAAAAAACTTCGATTGCCCATCTCTCCTACGTCGGTGACGCGAAAATCGGTGCGCGCGTAAACATCGGATGTGGGTTCATCACCTGTAATTTCGACGGCCGCGTGAAGAACGGCGTGCGCAAACACGTGACCGTTATCGAAGACGATTGCTTTATCGGTTCGGATGTCCAAATGGTTGCACCCATCACCATCGGAAAAGGTGCCTACATCGCGAGCGGTTCGACGATTACGAAAAACGTAGAACCAGGAGCGCTCGCGATCGCCCGGGCTCGCCAAGAGAATCGTCCGGGGTACGCGAAGCGGCTCCGAGAAATGTCGGAAGGTTAAACCGGATGTGCGGCATTGTCGGCTACGTCGGAAATCGCCCAGTGGTGGATCTCCTCTTGAAAGGACTCGGTCAGCTCGAGTACCGCGGCTACGATTCGACGGGAATCGCGGTTGAAAGAAAGGGCGCGGTCGGAGCGAAGATCGAAATTTTAAAGAGTGAAGGAAAGCTTGAAAACGTCGCCCGTATGGCGCAGGAACTCGATCGTGAGGCGAAAGACGCGACTTGCGGAATGGGTCATACGCGCTGGGCGACCCACGGAAAGCCGACGACCCAAAACGCGCACCCTCACCGTACCGGCCACATCGTCCTCGTCCACAACGGAATCATCGAGAACTATCCAGAAATTAAAGCCGAGATGGCGAGGAAGGGGCATCGGCCCATTTCCGAAACCGATTCGGAACTCTTTGGTTTCCTCGTGCTCGAGGAAATGAAAACCGGGAAGAAGCTTCTGCCCGCGGTGACCGCATCCTTTCGGAAGCTCGAAGGGTCTTGCTCGGTTGTCGTGATGAGCGATCTCGAGCCGGGTCGGATTATAGGTGTACGAAACGGTACGCCAATGGTGGCGGCGATTGATCCGAAAGGCGGCGGAATTCTCGCAAGCGATGCACAGCCCCTCATGGAGTACACGAAGGACGTATTCTTCATGGAGGATGGAGTCGCCGTGGAGATCACCGCGAAGGGCTTGAAGTTTTTTGATTTTGCGACCGACCGCGAAGTAAAGCCAGAGTCGACGCATCTGGATTGGACGGTCGAGCATATGGAGCGCGGGGGCTATCCGCATTTCATGCTGAAAGAAATTTACGAGCAGCCGACGGCTCTCGTCGACACGTTAAATGCGGTCCTCGATCGCGTGAAGACGGATCCGTTTCCACTCGCGAAGCACAAGGCGTCGGAAGCGCTCCTCGCGGCCGAAGAGCTCGTGTTCGTCGCGTGTGGAACGAGCTGGCATGCGGCGCTGCTCGGGAAATATTGGATCGAAAAATACGCGCGGATTCCGGTCGCGGTCGAAATCGCCAGCGAATTTCGTTACCGTGATCCAGTCTTGAAGTCGAAAACGCTCGTGATCGGAATCACTCAGTCGGGCGAAACCGCGGACACATTGGCCGTCATCCGCGACATGAAAAAGCGCGGAGTTCCGACCGTCGCGATTACGAACGTACGCGGCTCCTCGATTTCCCGTGAAGCCGACGGAACTTTCTTTACCGCCGCCGGCCCTGAAATCGGAGTCGCTTCGACGAAAGCGTTTATCGCCCAGTTGGCAACGCTGATTTGTTTCGCCGGCGCGCGCTCGAAAGCGGACCCGGCGAAAGCCGAAGCGCTTTTCCGGAATACGATCGCCCTTCCGCATGCGCTCCAAACTTACCTTTCGGCTGAAGACGGCGTCGCAAAGCACACGAGAGAAGTCGCGAAGGCCCTCCAGGATGCGAAGGGTTTCTTTTTCATTGGCCGTGGCTACTCGTTCCCGATCGCACTCGAAGGCGCGCTGAAGTTGAAGGAACTCGCTTACGTTTACGCCGAAGGATACGCGGCCGGTGAGCTCAAGCACGGACCGATCGCGATGATCGAAGAGGGGATGGTCGTCATCGTCCTCGCGCCGAAGGATTCCTGGCGCGATAAGACGGTTTCGAATCTCGAAGAAGTGAAGGCGCGTGGTGCACGCATCGTTTCGATCGGCACCGCGAACGACACCCATCTGCGTTCGCTCTCAGATCACTGGATCCCGCTGCCGGACCTCGAGGATGAGGCGTTGCTCCCTTTTGCAATGGCGCCGGTCGTTCAGCTCCTTTCCTACGAGATTGCGATTCTGAAGGGAACCGACATCGATAAGCCGCGAAATCTCGCGAAGAGCGTGACGGTCGAATGAACGCGATTGCGATCGGCCTCATTTCCGCTGTATTTGCGAGTCTGCCTGGACTGATCCAGTCGAAGATCGAGCTTGAGCGACCGCTCTTCATTCTCGCGCTCGGAATTTTGGCGACGGTGATTCAGACGCTCTATTTTAGAAAGTTTCCGGCGCGGACCCGCGCCTACGATGGGATGGCGGATCTTTTCATCTTCATCCATTCGCGCCTTCCCGAAGATACGTGGCTGCGGTGGTTTTACCGGGCTTGCGCTTCGCTTCTCCTGTGTCTTTTCGGCGCCGGGGTCGGGGTCGAGGGGGTCGCGGCCGAAATGTCGCAGTCCTTTACGCTCTCGTCGCGTACGAGTTCCGAACTTTGGAACGAGAACCGTCGACGTACCGACGTCGCCTCGATTATTGCGGGCGCGATCGCGGCCGTTTTCCAAGCCCCATTTGCTGCCGTGATTCTTTCCCTCGAAGTCGGCGCAGGCGGGCGAACCCAGTCCGCCATTCTTTCAGCAATCTTCGGTTACGCGGGATCACTCTTCATCTCTCAGAAATTTTCGCTCGAGCTCGAATGGGTTCCGTATTTCCAGTCGCTCCCGGCGGGTGAATTCCGGTGGTTCCTCATTCCGGTCGTGGGCGCGATCGGTGGGGTAGTTGCGTTTCTCCTGATCCGTGGCTTGCGGTGGTTTCAGGAAAGCGTCGTTGAACTGTTTAAGAATAATATCGCGGCCCGCCCACTCCTCGGCTCCGGAATTCTCGCGGCCGTTCTTGCCCTTCATCCCCAAATTCAAGGCGCGCCGCTGGTCTCGCTGACGGCCCTCGCGATGACTGCGCGGACGATCGACACCCAGGCGGCGTTCTTCCTCGCGAAGGTCCTCATGCTTGCAGCCGTCGTTGGCTGCTTCGGCACGATCGGAATTTTCTGGCCGCTCTTCATGATCGGTGCTTCGTTCGGACTGATGGTCCTTCCCGGCGTGGTCGGGATTTTTGTCGGCGCTTCGGCGCTCTGGGCCGGCGTGCTCGGCGCACCGATCACGGCGGGAGTCCTCGCTTATGAGATGACTCGGAGCTGGAAGCTCATGATCGCGGCACTCGTCGCTGCCTACGTGGCGAACGAAACCCGGCGGCTCTTCAAGCAACTGCCGCTCGTTCATCGGGATCTTGAAGCCCGGGGTCTTTCCCTTCTCGACGGACGATCGGCTTCGGTACTGGCCTCCATTAGGGTGAAGGACGCGATGGTCACCGACCATGAGACCGTGTTCGAAAACGAACTGGTGCGCGAACTTTCCGAAAAATTCTTGAATTCCCGTCACCCTTTCCTTCCGGTCGTGAATCGGACTG
>JBBQMV010000156.1:0-6570 GCA_038329315.1 Bdellovibrionia bacterium
GCGATCGTCTACATTCATCGCATACTTGCCCGCGCGATTCCTGCGGGGGTTACCTCGTACAATACGGCATTCGAAATCGCGCTGAACGAATTCAGCGCCGGACGAATGACCGCGATTGAAGCCGCGGTAGTCGGGGAGAAGGTACTCGCGGCGAAGCCGAAAGTCGTTTTCCCGAAGTTCGCCGAATGTCCGAAATCGATTCCGTATCCGGCATCCGCGGAAATCGCCCACTCGGCGATTCTCATGGACCTCATTGCGAGAAATCAGGCCCATTTCGCGGCTTTTTGCGCTTCTCGGTAATCCCGCAGGAACGGATTTAATCCTGCGCGTCAGGATTTTCACGGCGCTTTCACGTTTCCGACGCACCGTGTTTTCTCTATTCTTACATAGCGTTAGTAGAGCGCCAAAAACCCGCCGGCATTTTTACATCACTACTATTCATTTATTTGGCGCCACCCCCTTGTCGACATTTTTAGCCTAGGCATAGTTATTCGCAGGTCCCCGCTCGAAACGGGAACGCCGAACTTGGAAGTACGGCGCTCTATACATGGAGGTTACGATGTATTCTCTCAAAGGTCTGACGGCCATTGCCGTCTTTTCGGTCGCCGTGCTCATGACGGCGCCCTCCGCGCTCGCCGGGTCGGTCGATCTCATCATCGGGCTAAAGGAACGGACGCCAATCGCGACGCTCGCAGAAAATGCGACGCGTTTCGGGATTACGTATACGCCAGAACAAATCCGGAAGGCCGCCGCTCCGAGCGACGACGAATATCGAAACGTCATCGATAACCTTAAGCAGCAGGGCTTCACGATTATCAAGGAAACGAAGTCGCACCTTTTCGTCACGGTGCGCTCCGATCAGTCGACGATCGAAAATACCTTCCAGACTCGTCTCTCCGAAGAAAACGGAGTTCGCCGCCTTCAGTCCTACGCGAGTCTTCCGAGCTATCTGAACGGCGTGAAAACCGTCGTCGGTTTCGATAACTCGAACAAGCGCAAACCGCACTTCAAAGTAGCGAACGACGAGTCGAATGCGCTTTTCTCGGCGATGACGAAGAAGAAGCCACTGACCCAACCGGGAGTGCTTCCCGCGAAGATCAAGTCGTCCTACGGTTTCGATCCGATCTATAAGACCGGAGTCACGGGTAAGGGCCAAGCGATCGCGATCGCGACTTACGACGGACTCAAAGTTCCAGAAATCACGGCCTACTTCAAGAAGATCGGCCTGAAAACGACCCGTAAGGTCGACGTCGTGAGCTTTAACGGTACCGCTCCGTACAATGCAGACTCCGCGATGGAGACCGAACTCGACGCCGAGTTTTCGGGCATGATCGCCCCGGGCGCCGATATCCACATTTTCGCTTCGAATGAAAATAGCGACGCCGGCGAACTCGCGATGTTCACGGCGATCCTCGACGATAACCGCGCGAAGGTCGTGAACTATAGCTGGGGTTCCTGCGAAAAGAGTCTCGCGGCTGCCCACAAAACCGCGATGGACACCGTTTTTTTACAGGCCGTCGCCCAAGGCGTGAATATTACGGTCGCCTCCGGCGACAGCGGGTCGGATGGTTGTGACGACGGATCGACCGTGGCCGATTATCCAGCTTCGAACCCGAGCATCATCGCCGTCGGCGGAACGACGCTCGTGGGTTCAAGCTCCACGTTCGAAACCGCATGGAACGGAAGCGGCGGCGGAATCAGCGGCATCTACTCGACGCCGTCTTATCAGTCGAGCCTCGGTAATCCGTACATCAAGCGTTCGGTGCCAGACGTCGCGTTCAACGCCGATCCGAAATCGGGCGAAGCAGCTTGGGAAACGAATTCGGGCGGCTCTTCATCGAGCCCGACTTGGGTCGTTCTCGGCGGTACGAGTATCGCAGCTCCCCAGTGGGCCGGGTTCCTCGCACTCGTCGGCGAAGCTCGCGCGAAAGCGAAACTCCCGCCAGTGGGTTTCGTGAATCCGATCCTCTACGGCCTGACCGCCGCGGATATGAAGGCGGACTTCAGCGACGTCACTTCGGGCAGCAACGGTAAATACAGCGCCGCTTCGGGCTATGACGCCGTCACGGGCCTAGGCTCGATGAAGGCGTCGGCTCTGTACTCGAAACTCACCAGCAAGACGATCAAGCTTAAGTAAAGAAGCTCTATTCTACGGTCGGGATGGTCGCTGAATGCGCCCATCCCGACCGTAGAATGCCATTCACGGGCAATGCGTCATTGGGATACTTCTTTCTCATGAAATTCAAACCCGGAATCGTCTTCGGCTCGGCTCTCCAGGATCTCTACGCCCACGCGAAAGAAAATCAGTTCGCACTGCCCGCAGTGAACGTCACCGGCACGAACTCGATCAACGCGGTTCTCGAAACGGCGAAGCTCGTAAACTCCCCGGTCATCATTCAGTTCTCGAACGGCGGCGGCGCTTTCTACGCCGGTAAGTCGCTCAAGCTGCCGGCGGACGGCGGCCCGATTCTCGGTTCGATCTCCGGCGCGAATCATATTCACCTCCTGGCCGAACATTACGGAGTTCCGGTCGTCGTGCACACCGACCATGCGGCGAAGAAACTTCTTCCGTGGATCGATGGACTTCTCGCCGCCGGCGAAGAGCACTATAAAAAGAATAAGCGCCCGCTCTTTTCGTCCCACATGCTCGACCTTTCCGAAGAGCCGCTTGCCGAGAACGTCGAAATTTCGGCGACCTACTTCAAGCGCATGAAGGCGATCGAAACCGCGATCGAAATCGAGCTCGGCTGCACGGGCGGAGAAGAAGACGGCGTCGATAACTCCCACCTGGATAACTCGAGCCTCTACACCCAGCCCGCAGACGTGAGCTACGCTTACGAACATCTCAAGACGATCGGCCCCGGATTCACCGTCGCCGCATCCTTCGGAAACGTGCACGGCGTGTACAAGCCCGGGAATGTGAAGCTTACGCCCGTCATCCTGAAAAATTCCCAAGACTACATCGTGAAAAAACACGGCCTCTCTGGAAGGCCGGTAAACTTCGTGTTCCACGGCGGTTCGGGTTCGACCCAAGCGGAAATTCGCGAGGCGATTTCCTACGGCGTGATCAAGATGAACATCGACACTGATATGCAGTGGGCGATGTGGGAAGGCGTGAAGAACTTCTACGAAGAAAAGAAGGCATACCTCCAGGGCCAACTCGGAAATCCGGAAGGTGCCGAATCCCCGAACAAGAAGTACTACGATCCGCGCGTTTGGCTGCGGAAGGGTGAAGAGAATTTCGTGAAGCGGTTGAAGAGCGCTTTCGAAGATCTGAATTGCATCAACCGCGCTTAAGCATCAATCGCGCTTAAGTCGAGCGATCCGGCATTCCGGCGGAAATAGCCTGATCTGGTTAAAGTGATCTGCCATCCCTCGTGCCCGCGCAGGGCGATATCCCTGGTCAAAGCAGCGGCTTAATCCCCATCTCGCCAAACGACTGAATGAGCATCTTCGGCCCGTCGCGCTCGAGGATGGTGCCGTGATTCATGATCACACGTTCGAAATCCCAGCGGAGGATCTTGTCGAGCGAGCGTCCGAACGCGACCTTGTCCGCGATGAAACCGTACCGAAAGAGGCGGCTCGGCCCGAAGCGTTGGTAGATCTTGTTCATCTCATAGAGGGTTTTATCGAAACCCCGCAATTTGATCTGCATATTAAAAACGAGGTCGGTGACGACGAGGGTCTTCGAGACCCGGTGGAAGAACACGGTTTCTTTCATCATCCGAAGACCATTCAAGGGAAGTGCATCGACATCTTTCCGAAGCGAGGTCGGCCACTGAGCTCCGCTCCCGGGCGGATGAAAGCGCGCGAGGGGGAACCGTTTCTGATAAAACGGGGCGTCGCTGCCGTGAAAGGTGTTCGGGGCGATGATGTGTCCGACGAACCCGAGCGTTTCCAACTGGGAGTAGGCGTGATCGTCGAGCCGAATCGGGTTGTGGATGATGAGCTCCTTCGCGCTCGTGCGTAGGATGGTCATCCGCCGCCGAAAGCGGGTGTCCTTCCAGTCCCCATCGATACAATATAGGTCCGGTTCGATCTCCCGGAGAGCGTCGTACGGTTCGATTTGCGCGTCCCTCTGAGACCGATTATATACACCTCCAGCCCACCATGAAACCGTTTCCGCGCGGGATAGCTCCCGACCTCCTCCTTTCCCAAGTCCGTAACACCATGCCGTACCTCTTCGAGGACTCGGCCGGTCGGTTCGCGCCCGGAAAATTTCCTCCCGCAGATGTCTTGCGCGATTTCGACCGCGCACCGTCGGACCTCCGAGAACACTTCGAGTACTATCGCCTCTGCCTGTCTTCGCATTATCTAACCTGTGGTACGCCGGTCCCGACCGACGTGGATAATCAAATCCGGCAAAAGCTCTGGCCGAAAGGGCTACCGCTCGAAACCGCCACGGCGATGGTCGAGTTCGTGCTCGCCAGCCACGACTGGGATTTCACGCTCGTATCGAGCCGATTCATTTACGGAGCCGCCGGGACACCGTTCGAAAAAGAGCCGCTCAGTGGACATTACGGAGAATGGTTTACCGTCGCATGCGCGGCGTATTCGGCGCTCGGCCGCTACCCCGAAGCCACCGCGCTTCGAAACCGCGTGTTTGACGCGATCGCCGCGGAAGTAAATCGACACTCCGAAATCTTCGGATCGCTCTGGCGGGCGAAAGACGGCCTCGGGTGCCTGAAGGCCTCTGCCTCGATTTCGCATAATTTCGGGGATCTCGACCGCGTAATGGATATGTGGGACCTCGGCTTCGGAGATCCGCTCCGGCTCGCGTTCTATAAACTCGGCGCGACGCCGTTCGATCCGGATCGGAAGCTTCGCTATAATGGACGACTCTGGGTGGCCGGGGAACTCTATAAATCGAAGATCGACGGCAGTTCGATGGCAATCGAAAATCACCGTCACTTCGGTCTAAGAAAACCGCGCGGACTTCGCGAAAGCGCCGAACTCGTGGTCCCGACCGCGCCGTTTTTTGATGAGTGGGGGGGGCGAGTCGCTCGCTCGGAAAAGCGCCTCGAAATTCTGGAAGCCTTGAAAGAGAGCTGGGAGCGCCAATCGGGAAGCTACGCCTACGGGCGCGCGATCCGCGGAATGCTCGACGCCGCTCCGGAGCTTCGTTCCCAACGCGAAGTCGAAGCGCTTCTCCTCGTACCGGCGACGGCGAAGGTTCTCGAAACCCCACGCGCGGAATTCGAAGCACGCTGGGCGGAAGAAGCCCTGCGCTGGATGGACGAAATTCCGTCTACGGCTTCTCCGTAGTCGGCAAGCTAAAGCTTGATCGCGTCCACGATCTGAAACTTTGCGTTCGACGCGACGACTTCCGAATTTCCGAAGACATTTCGGAGTGCGCTCGGATAGCGAAGATGGGTATTTCCGATCACGCGAAGTAGTCCGCCGGGAGTGAGGACTCGGTGCGCGTCGGCGAACATTTCGCGGGCGACGAAATCACCGACCGTGGCGCCTTGGTGGAACGGCGGATTGCAGAGGACGAGGTCGACACTTTCCGGGCGCCCTTCCGTATACGCATTCGTCCAGCGAAACGTCGCATCGTCGGTGGCGGACGGAAAAATCGCCCGAAAGTTTGCCTCCGCGCTATCGAGCGCCATCCGCGATTCGTCGGTGAAGATCACTCGCGAGAGGAGGTTTATTTTCTTCGCGGTGATGCCGACAACTCCGTTTCCGCATCCGAGGTCGAGAATCGTCGCGAAAGGTCCGACCGGAATGTGTTCGAGAAAGAACCGAGTACCGATGTCGAGGCGCTCACGACTAAAAACGTTCGAATGATTCACGAAGGGTAATTCGAAGCCGGGCATCGACACGGCAAGGGGGTATGGCGACGAAACCGGTCCGCGTTCGAAGTCGGCGAAAATCAGTCGAGCTTTCTTTTTCGCAAGGCTCGTCGTGGTCGCCCCGAAATATTTCTCGATCAGGTCGAACGCGCCGTTCGCCTGGTGTTTGAGCATATAGCCCGCGACGAGTTTCGTCCCGGGCGCCACCTGGTGGCTGAGACGGGCGAGGGTATCTTCAAGGAACGAAAGATTCTTCGGAACACGAACGACGACGAGATCGTAAGGACCGTGAAAATCTTCGAGTCGGTTCACCACGCGAACCGCGTTCGCACCGTTCATCCGGATCGCCTCGGCGGACAGAAACGAATCGGTATAGGACGTCGCTCCGGGAATCGCGAGACTGAGAGCGCCGAAGGTGTCGCCGATGATCAGGACCTTTTTGCCGAGCGACGCCATTCCCGCGAGATGCGCGAGCAGGATCTCGTCGGCCGCGTCCCAGGCCTGGAGCAGTTCGCCCGTCCTTACGGGATAGCGCCGAAGCTTCGGATCGATTTGGAAGGGTGGATTCATCATCGGGCCTTGAAATTTCACGGCGCCCCGTGCACGTCAAATTCTTTCCGATTTAAGTCGTTTTCTCAGAATGGGACAATCCAGAGATGATCGCATTGAATCGGTCCCCGTGGACCTATCGTATCGGCCTTCCGGTTTTTCACATCGCTGCGCTCGTCGGGATTTTCACGGCGAGGCCGACGTGGGCCGCGGTAGGGATCGGCCT
>JBBQMV010000157.1:0-6523 GCA_038329315.1 Bdellovibrionia bacterium
GATCCACATGGGACTCAGCAAACTTGTCGAAGCAGCACTCATCATCGTTCATCTTGCCGCAACAGCTGGTGAATCCACATACCCTCGTTTTTCACTTCGCTCCCAAGGACTAAAACCACGTAAATATAAAATATAATCCGACGAGAGTGAACACAGCCGCGCTGGCATACTTCAAACCTTTCGCGTGAATAACGTGCCTCACCTTGTGGCCTACGAAAATCGCGAGAGCCGTAACTGCCCACAGGGCCAGAACCGAAGCCAGGAAAACTGTTGCCAGTGAGTCGTGGTAGTGAGCTGCAATTGATGCGGTAGCAAGCTGGGTTAGATCTCCCCACTCCGCAATGAAAATGACAATGAAAGCTTTCCAAGCGCTCTTGAAGAACTTCATTCGCCCAGAAATAGAGGGAGTCGTCGCTTCGGTTTCCGCCTCTTCTTCGTCGTGATGAAACCAAGTGTGAGCAGCGAATGCTAAGAATAGGATTCCAGCCCCAAGATGTATCCATCGTTCAGGCAATAGGCCAATGACACTTCCAAAGGCAACTGCCACAAGGCTTTGAATGCAAAAGGCGGCCGCGACTCCCACAAAAATCGCAAATGGCCGACCACGAGTGGCCATGAGAAGTGTGGCAAATGCAGTTTTGTCTGGAAGTTCTGCTACAAAGATTAAAGAGAAGGTCGAAAAAAAGAGTGGCCAGTTCATTGTGTACCTCACGTCAGTTTTGCCGTGAGGCCATTTCAGGGGAAATGAGACGACACGGCGTTTATAAACACCAGTGTCAGTCTCGCCAGCAAGATTGCTCTTGTAGATGTGCCGGGGGATTACCCAGTATGTCGACACAACTCGTGGGACCAAACCCACGCGACTACTCCCTAACGATTTAATGCTAGGGCAATAGCGAATTTGGAGCAACAAAAACCAGCGAAGTATTCCTCCGCAGCCATTCCTAAGAACTTATTTGTCAGAACCAAAAAAAGGCGGCTAGCCACTCTTCCGATTAACTGCGGACAGTGTGCCTAGCCTACGAATATGTTGTTAAAAGCTACGCAGTGAATTTTTAGCCCTAAATTTGAATGCGCCCGCTGAACGGATGGCCTTAAGAAAGGATCACGGGCCCCGAGCAGGTCCCGGGATAATACGAGATCGACCCACCGAGGACGAAGTGGCGCGCAAATCAGTCACAGGTTTCCGCAAAAACCACGGACCGATTTCCATTCGGCATCGGTAAGAATCGGTTTCGAGGGAAGCCCTAAGAAAACGTCCGCGGCACGAAGCCGGGATTCATCGGAAGGGTGATCGCTCAGTAGGGCTGCCCATCCCTCCGAGCCATGCTTGCGGCTAAAAAACTTTCGGAAACCGGCGACGTCGATTTGCGAATCCCTGAGTCGAGCTAAACCGCCCGCGTCCGCAGCCGCTTCTTGGGCCCGGCCGAACTTCAGGTTGCCGGCCGCACGGAGAAGCCCCGAAATCGCGCGGGTACCGGCATCCGGAAACGTGAAGCTCCAGAGCGTGGCGGCGAGCGCACTCTGGAGAATCCCCTGGGTCACGTGACGCTCACGAACGTGCTCGATTTCGTGGGCGAGAACGCCGGCGAGCTCCTCGGGCGATTCGACTTCCTGAATGAGTCCATCATAGACAAAAATGCGCCCCCCGAGAAACGCGAACGCATTCACTTCCTTCCCGTGAATGGCCGTCGCCGTAATCGAGAAGGCTCCGTCGCCCGGATAAATCGGATAGATCCGAGAAACGAGTTTCCGAAAAGCCGCCTCGCTCTCGGGCGAACCACGGCATTCTTCCCCGCCACTGAAAAGGTGCATGTCGCCGAAAACCCGATGCTCGTAGCGCCAGGGAATCGATTTTGCGACCCACGGGAGCGCGAGGTAAAATCCCCCGCTCATACCAAATGCAAGAAGGATCCAAATCAGCCCACTCCATGCGGAAGCTTCTTTGGTTTCAGGATCGTTCACGATTCGCTCAATGCCGAGTCTTCAAAACCGCAATTAAGACGTAGAATGCAATCAGAAGTGCCGCCCCGATCATCCGCATCGGCCCGCGCTGACTCACACTCGCCGAGGCCGTTTTCCCGCTCGCCAAATTCGCGACCATACCTTCACTCTCGAAGAACGTGTCTCGATCGCGGATGAGTGCCTGGGGCGGAAGCGCCGGGCTCTTCGTCGAAACTCCCGCGACTTTCTTCACGGCCGTACCGATGGCGAGAAACTCGATGAGTCCGCCGCCGAGATCGTAAACGTGGGTCTTCACGCCGACCACTTCGTCCGCACCCCACTTCCGCGCGTCGTCTTGGATCCGTTCGAGCGCCTTTTCCCGCGCTTCGTAAATCAGTTTCGTCATCGTTTCGATTTCGCCGCGTCCGAGGGATTGGAAAGCGGCCTTGATCCCGCCCGCGAGGCCGAGAGAATAAACCGAAACACCCATGACCAGTCGAAGCGGCAGGAATCCGAGACTCACCATGTTCCAAAGCTCGTCGTTCGTCATGTCGCTCGTCACTGGATTCGAGGCGTAGTTTCCGAGGAGCGGATGGCTCGAAGCCGTGCCGATCATGAGCATTTCTTGGGCGCCCATGAACGGAGTGATCGTCGTTTCGATCCCGATCACCGCGTTCGCTCCGCAGCGGATGGCTTCGGCCGTAATTCGGTTCAGCGCCAGATGCCGGGTCTGGTCGAAGACGCGGGAAAACTCGAGCACTTCGCCTCGCTTCATGCTCGAGAGAAATCCGCCGATGTTTCCGCCGACGCCGATCGAGTAAGCCACGTTTCCGAATACGAATTCCTTCGGTTCGAAACCCGCATCGACCTGGCAATAAAGTTCTTGGGCTGTCGCGCACGTACTAAACGTCGGGCCGCCGGACTGCATGCCCGGACCTTGGACGACCGACCCGATCGAGAGAAATTCGATGTTCGTACCGTGATTCACGAGTTCGCTACTCGCGCCGGTTATTCCGGTGCCACCGTAGTGTTTCGCTTCGGCCGCCATTCTGGCGTAGGCATTCGCGCGACCTTCGTGAATCATCTTCGTGAACTCGGGAATTTCACCGCCCGAAAGGACCTTCAGTCCGGAGGTTAAACTCTTAGCGAGCCCGAGCGAGAAGACGCTATTTCCGACGCAGAGGTGGCCGGGCTTCATCTTCATCTTATCGAGACAAAAAATTTCGTTTCCGGAAAGACCGGTAACTTGGATCGGAGTCTTATTCTCAGAATTCATCGAGTTTTCCTTTGTTTTCCGATGAAGATTCCGAAAAATTTACGAAACATAAACGTACAGTGATCAGTCGTTACGCCTTCGTAAGTAGATTCCTGCAGTCTGAGACCGCAGCAGGGGCAGTTCATAACCTTCTCCTTGGGGATTCCCCAAGGGTATTAGTATCGGCCAGCAGGTTCAAGCCCGGATGGGCCGGCTCCGCCGGGCCGCAGGGCTTGAACTGTTCTAGTCTTTTAACGTGATCTCAACCGGACAATGGTCCGAGCCCATCACTTGCGGATGGATTTTGGCGGCCTTAACCCGCTCGATGAGATCCTCGTCCACGCAGTGATAGTCGAGCCGCCAGCCGACGTTTTTCGCGCGAACACCGGGGCGATAGCTCCACCAGCTATAGTGTCCGGGTCCCTTTTCAAAATGGCGGAACGAGTCGACATAGCCCGCCTTCAGAAATTTCGTCATCCAGGCGCGCTCCTCCGGAAGGAACCCCGCATTGTCCCTATTGCTCTTCGGATTCTTCAAATCGATTTCTTCGTGAGCGATATTGAAATCCCCGCAGAGTACGATGTTCGTTCCTTTTTTGACGTAGCGATTACAAACCTTAAGGATCGCGTCGCAGAACTCGAGTTTGTAATCGAGGCGCGTGTGCTCACGCTGGGAATTCGGGAAGTAGGTATTAATCACCGCAAGATCCAATCCCTTCTTCTTGAACTCGGCGATGAGCACCCGACCTTCACGATCGATTTCCGGGATGCCGATTCCGACCTTTACGTCGGTCGGCTCCTGCCGCGAATAAATCGCGGTCCCCGAATAGCCCGGCTTTTCCGCCGGATGCCAGAACGCGTGGTATTTTTTCGGATGGAGCATTTCCTCGTCGAGCTGGTCGGGATGCGCCTTAATTTCTTGAACGCAGATGACGTCGGCTTTCACCTCGTCGAACCACTTCATGAAACCTTTTTTTTGAACCGAGCGGATGCCGTTCACATTCCACGACTTGATTTTCATTTATTTTTCTCCTCGATCCATTTTGAGAGGTATTTCGTCCGGCCATGCGACTCATTTCGCAGCACGCGCCCGACCAGGTTCTTCTGCCGATGCGTCTCGAGCGCGGAGGGAGTCGAAATCAGCGAATCGATACGCGCGAGAAACTCGCGACGGTTCGAGGTCGCGGAATACACCGCAGTGAGCGCACCGCCGCCGAGATCGCGTAAGCCATCCGCACGGAGTTCATCTTGGTAAAGTGCGGCCGACTCATTTACGAACTCCGCCTCGCTCTTCGCGACGACGCCCGCGAATGGCGCGCCTCCGGACGCCTCCATCCCCTCGGCGCCGATCGGGGTCGTTACGACCGGAATCCCGGCCGCCCACGCGTCGGCGATCTTGCCTTTAATTCCGGCTCCGAAACGGATCGGGGCGAGACACGCGCGGTAATTCCGCAGCGTCGTGATCGATTCTTCGGCGGGGCCGAATACCCGGAGGCCCGTCTTCGGCGAATCAAGCGCCATGATTTCTTTCGGAGGATAGGCTCCGTAAAGGTGAAGTTCGACGCCGGTTTCTCCGCGGGCGGCGAGGTCGGCGCGAATTCGAGGCCAAAGCACACGAGCGAGCCAAAACGTCGAGTCCCGATTCGGCAGGTGCCGAAAATTTCCGATCGAAACGAAATGGCGCCGAAGCCGCGCAGGAAGCCACGCCGAAGGATCGGGCGCCGGGTAGGAAAAACCGAGGAACTGGATGAGCGCCTCGTCGATTCGGAAACGGTCCCGAAGGAGTCGCGCTTCGAAGCGCGAAAGAATCAGCGTGAGGTCCGAGCGATAAATCGAAGCGATTTCCCGAAGGCAATCCTCGGTTTCGATCCCTTCGAGCGAGGTCCCGATCCGTACGAACTCGGTTTCGGAAATCGACGCGCCCTCGGAAGGAAGCGCCGTCTTTAACCACTCGCCGCGCACGCGCCGAAGAAAGTGGAGATCGATCGTATCGAGAATTCGGAGACAGTTCGGCGCCGCTTCGGCGACGCGCCATCCGAATTGCTCCTCGAGCATGAATCGGTCGAAAACCGCGATGTCGGGTGCGAACTCGCGTACGATCCGGTCGAATTCAGGATCGTTCGGTCCGATTTTGACCGTCTCGATCCCTTTCGCATTCAACGCCCCCGCGAACGCGTTCTGATCCGAGGCCGAAGCGAATAGGATCCGGTCACCCCGCGAAAGAAAATCATCGAGGAGCGAAACCGTTCGAACACCGGCCGCGCTCGAGGTCGGTTCCGGAAAAACCGGTCCGACGAAGAGTACATTTCTAGGTTTCGCGCGTTCCTGCATACGGGGCTTTTCTTTATCGTGGTTTGCCTTAGAATGGAATCATGACGCATCCGGTACAGGTCCTCGCCACCCTGCTCTTCGCCGTTGCGATACTTCACACTTTTTCGGCCGGAAAATTTCAAATTCTTTCCCACGCGTCCAAGCCGGGCTCTCTCCGCGCAAACCTCTTTCACCTCCTCGGCGAAGTCGAACTCGTATTCGGCGTTTGGGCGACGATTTTGATCCTCTTCCTTGCGGCGATCGAAGGACCCGACCGCGCGATCGCGTACGTCGAGCGTACCGATTTCACTGAAGCCGTTTTCGTTTTCGTCGTCATGGCCGTGGCCGCGACCCGCGCCGTTCGGCGCCTCGCCACGCGTGGAATCGGCGCAACGTCCACATTCGCGGCGCGAATGATTCCAGGTTTGAGCGAACCGGAAGCGTTCTTCATCGTTACTCTCATTCTCGGCCCGCTCCTTGGGAGTTTGATTACCGAGCCCGCGGCGATGACCGTATCCGCACTCCTTCTCCGTGATCGATTCTTTACTTCCGGCGTATCCGATCGATTCAAATACAAAACTCTCGCGTTACTCTTCGTAAATATCTCGATCGGTGGCGTCCTCACCCATTTCGCCGCGCCCCCCGTCGTGATGGTCGCGAAAATCTGGCAGTGGGATACGCCCTTTATGTTCATGAACTTCGGGTACAAGGCGCTCATCGCGGTCATCCTGAACGCAGTCGTGACGCTCTTCATGCTGAAGCCCGAATTCGTAAAGCTCGCCAAGACTAAGGCTTCCGCGCCCGCCGCGAAGACCGCCCTCCCTCCGATTGGGATCATTACCGCTCAACTCGCTTTTCTGGCCCTGGTCGTTTACGTCGGTCACCATGCAACGGTTGTTCTCGGAGTATTTCTCCTCTTTATCGGTTTCATGAAACTCACGAAGTCCCACCAAGACCCCCTCCAGATCAACGAACCGCTCCTCGTCGGGTTCTTTCTCGCGGGTCTCGTTCTCCT
>JBBQMV010000158.1:0-6445 GCA_038329315.1 Bdellovibrionia bacterium
CAGCCCTGAAGGCAACTCTCGCCGGTGAGCGCGATGCGAGTATCCGTACACGCCGTCCCGCCCTGATTTCGGATAATGACGGCCTTCGCGGTGTTCGCAAGCGTAGTCACTGGATCAAGCCCGAGCCGGACGCGGCAGAAAGATTTCGCGTATGCCTCAAGCCCGGAAGCCATCGTCGACGAACCCGCGAGGTAATCGGCGGCTAGATATCGATTCATTCCGATTCCGCCCTTACTTGGGCTACTCTGGATGATCGTGAACCTAAAATTCGCGGCCGTGACTTTATCACAATCGGTAGCCGTCTTCGCGGCCGCGATTCCAAACGGATCCGTATTTACCTTATCGACCATGATGACGTGACCCGAATTCGCGATAATATCCCCCGAGTGAAGATTTTCCGTCTTCGTGCTCACGAGGCGATTAAAGCAGCTGAGACCGTTTCCGGTCGGATCCGCAAACATCGCGGCACTCACGCCGCCCGACTGAGCCGCTTTACTTGAGACGTTTAACTTCAAACGAAGTCCGCCCGCCAGCACGGACGTAGCGACAAATCCGGAACAGTCGACCCCGAGCGCGTCGGTTCCACTCCCCGCGTTCCGCGTAAGATCGATCGTGGCTCCCGCAGTGTTGGCGTACGGCTTTCCGCCGTAATCGTAAATCAGCGGCGAAGTCGTGGCGGTAAAACATCCGCTCGCCGGAGACCGGCGGCCCGAATAGAACGGATTCGTGCGAAAGACCGCCGTCGCGTCGGTCACCTCACGTGTGAGTCCCGTACCGCTCGGATGGTTGCCCGTAACGGTTACGCCTGAGATCGCGGCGCTCGAAATCGAAAGTGCGGGAATACCCACGGCATTACAGCTTTGGTAGCCTACCGAAAACGTCTTATAGGCGCCATAGAGAGACGCGGGCACGGTCGTGCGCCAGGCCTCGAATAGCGGAATCGAATCCGCGCTACCCGGCGCAGTCGGCGTTTCCGGAGTGGTCGGTTTCGAAGGGCAGCTCCCGAGCGCGCTCACGGAACTCGCAAGCGCTTTCGCCAGCTTCGCTTCGACTTCGTCTTGGGCTGCGCTCTTTTCTTCCGTCGTCCGGTCGCCGATTTCCATTTGCGCGAGGCGCACGAGCGCATCTTCACGATTCAGAAAACGGGTTTCGTGAGTGATTGCCGAATAAGCAGCAACGAGCGAATTCGCTTGGTCTGCAGTTCGCGCAAGGCCGTGCACATCCGATTCGATAGTGGATGCGGCCGGGAGCGATCCGCTCTCTTCGACCTGACGGTAAAGCTCACTCCAGAGGTGATCCTGGCCCGTTAAACAGTTCGGCGAATCCGTAATGGCTTGGGCAATGGTCGAATCGACACTGCCTTTTCCGCAACCTGCGAGAACCGCCGCCAGAGCCAGAAGACAAGGAACCGACTTCCAAAACTTCATCTTCTAAGGATCGGAGCAGCCCCCCTGTTTTTACATAGAATAGATTTACCTAGTGTCAGAGGCCCCGACACTTCGTCAAAAAAACGGCCCCGCTTCGATTCGAAGCGGGGCCATAAATCATTAAGAATCGCGGAAGAAAATTACGCCGCAGTTTTTATGCTGCTTGCGCGATATCGTCTTCGGCGCCGATTTTGCGGAACTCCTGCGCCTTCACCGCGTGACGGCGAAGGAGACGGAGAAAGTTCGAGCGATCGAGCTTCGCTTCGCGCGCAGCCGCCGAGACGTTACCGTCGTGGCGAGTGAGCGTGTTCACGAGATACTCTTTCTCGAAGGCATCCACCCATTGCTTCTTCATTTCCATGTAGGAACCCGTTTCGGTCGTTCCGTTCGTGGCCGGATTCGTGTTTGTCGGGCTCGTCGGAGCGGGAGAGACTCCCGTAGACGGCGTGCCGCCACCCTGAACTACCGATAGATTCGCACGGTTCGTCGGGAAGCCAATGACTTGGCCCGATTTGCCGGTCGGAATCGTGAGGTTCGAAGGAGTGATCGGCGAAGTACCCACGTGCACGAGCGCTACGCGCTCGATAACGTTTTGCATTTCACGAACATTTCCTGGCCAGTTGTAGTTCTGGATCGCGGTTTCCGAGTCCGGAGTGAAGCCCGGAAAATGCTTTCCGCGGGATTCGAACGCGTTGTTCGCGAAGAACTTCGCCATCGGAACGATATCCGTCGCACGTGCACGCAGCGGTGGAACTTCCATCACGACGCGCGAGAGGCGGTGATAGAGATCTTCCCGGAACGCTCCCTTCGCGACCTTCTCCTGAAGGTTCACGTTCGTGGCGGCTACGATGCGAACATCCGTATCGATGTCGGCATTTCCACCGACCCGGCGGAACGTCTTCTCTTGGAGCACCCGAAGGAGCTTCGCTTGGAGTTTCACGTCCATTTCCCCGATTTCATCGAGGAAGAGCGTGCCACCCTTAGCGATTTCGAAGAGACCACGTTTCGTGGCATTCGCACCCGTGAAGGCGCCCTTTTCGTGACCGAAGAGTTCGGACTCGAGAAGTTGCTCATTGAAGTTCGCGCAGTTTACCGCGACCCAAGGACCCTTCGAGCGGCGGGAGGCATGCTGCACTTGGCGAGCAAAGCCTTCCTTACCGGTTCCGGATTCACCGAGGATGAGGACCGATGGCTCTTCAGCGTCGGCACGAGCCGATTCACGCTTGAGAACCGAGATCCATTCATTCGCTTTCGTCATGGCATCCGACTTCGAGGTATACCAAGAGTGGGCGTCCGTCTTCGTTTCGACGCGTTCGATACGGGCTTCCAGGCGGGCAACCAAGTCTTGGTTTTCAGACTGGAGGGCATACTCACGCTGGCAGCGCTTGACGGTGTGAACGAACTCTTCGAGGTCGAAAGGCTTTTCAAGGTAGTCCGTGGCGCCGTACTTCACCGACTGAACCGCAGCTTCTTTCTCGCCGTGACCCGTGATGACGATGTACTTCGTATAAAGGTTCTTTTCCTTGAGCGCCTTCATCAACGCAAAGCCATCGCGGCCTGGCATTTTAAGATCGGTGACGACCGTACCGATTCCATTTCCGTTCGTTCCGAATGCCTTCTCGGCTTCATCGGCGTTCGCGGCGGTAATCGTGTCGTAACCTTCCCGCTCCATGCGAGATTTAAGCAGCTTACGAATGGATTCCTCATCATCGACAATCAGTACTCTCGTTTTCATGGTCGCTCCTCCTAGTTGAAAATGTTTTATTTAAAATCCTTAACCGTGTTCCCGGAAGTCCTTCGGGATCCGGATCACAAACGTCGTGCCCTTGCCCTCTTCGCTTTCGATCCGAATACTGCCGTGAACTTTCGACAGAATTCCGTAACTGAGACTCAATCCAAGCCCCATTCCCTTGCCCACTTCCTTCGTAGTGAAGAAAGGGTTGAAAGCTTTCGCCTTCGTCGCTTGTGCCATCCCGATTCCGTCGTCGCGGAAAGAGATTTCGAGAAACTGCCCTTCGCTGCGGGTAGTAATCACGATCGTGCCTTTTCCTCGGCCGGTCGCATCGATCGCGTCACGCGCATTCGTGGTGAGGTTAATGAAAACTTGTTCGAGGGAAAATGGATTCGCGTAGATCGTCGCCTCGGGTCCGAAATCGCAGGTTACCGTCACACCGTGAGAAGCGAGTTGGCGCGAAACCATCTTGAGCGCTTCTTCGATCGGCTGGCGAACGTCAAAGACCGCAAAATCTTCCGTCGTCTTGCGCGTGTGGGTGCGAAGGTGCGAAATGATCGTGGCCATTTTGTCGGCCGCGGAAATAATTTCTTTTAGCCCGATCGAGGCTTCGCCTTCGGCCGGAGTTCCTTTGATATAGGGAGCAAGACCGAACTCGAGTTCTTGGGCATAGCCGCGGATCGCCATGAGTGGCTGGTTCAGCTCGTGCGCGATTCCCGCGGCGAGTTCGCCGAGTGCGGCCATCTTCCCGGCTTGGACGAGCGATTCCTGGGTCATCTTGTGTTCGGTATTAATCCGTTCGAGATCGACGAATGCATTCCGAAGTTCGGCGTGCTTCGTGAGCAGCTCGCGCTCCATCTTCTTCTTTTCGGTGAGGTCACGGAAAACGACGATTGAGAAGGTCGAGTCGGTCGCGATGACGACGCGAACCGAGAGGTCGACGATACGGAGCTGGCCGTCCTTCGTCTCGATCGAAATATCTTCATAAGTTCCTGGCGTCGAATAAATCGTCCGCGTGAGTGGTCGAGTCCGCGCCGACGGGGCACCTTTCGGCGAAAGCGAGTCGAGTGCGCGGCCGGTCAGCTCTTCGCGAATATAACCCGTGAGTTCTTCCATCGCGGGGTTTGCGAGTTCGATGTGCCCTTGGCGATCGACGGTGACGAGCGCATCGGAAACGCACTCGAATACGGCTCGGAATTTTTCGGTTTCTGTAAAGACGAATGGATCTTTATCGGCAACTCGTGCGGCGATCTCGCCCTGCACGAGGCTAAGGGAATTCCGTTTACGCGTTTGCATTCAAGAATGCCCCCGCTTTCTCCATGGACTTCGCGAGATCCTTCTCGATGACCGTGAGGTCATCGATCGAAAGTCCGAGGTCCTCGAGCATTTCGGCCACGACGACGCCCTTCGAGTAGTCTCCGGAATGACCGTAAGTCTTCGCACCCGCACCGCCGTCGGCGTTCGCGTTTTTCACGACCACGGTGTTCGCCAAGCGAACGACCTGAATCATTTTCTTCGTCGAGGCAAGGATCGTCGCCATCTTCGTAACGTTGGTATGGTGGTAGCGGATCGACTGACGGACGACTTGCGGCAAGCCCCAGCGCGTCGTCATCATTTCGCCGATGTACGCGTGATTGAGAAGGTCTTGTTCACGCTCGACTTCGACGAATCCCTTTTTCCCTTCGCGAGACTTTTTCAGGATGAACACGAGGCGTTCACGATCCACTTCATGGATCACGAGCTTTCCGATGTCATGGAGAAGTCCGCAGGTAAAAGCTTCTTCGGGTTTACCGATCTTCCAGCGGCGCGAAATCTCTTCCGAGCAAACCGCGACGGCGAGGGCGTGCATCCAGAAGTCTTTCATCGTGAGCGAGTCGTCACCGAACTTCGAGAACATCGAGAAGACCGAGAGCGAAAGAACGAGTTGGGCTACGGTATTAAAGCCGAGAAAGGCGAGCGCCTTTTGGACGTCGGAGACACCGCCCGGGACCGCATAATAAGAGGAGTTCACCAAACGAAGGATCTTCGCGGTGAGGACCTGATCCTGCTTGAGGATAGTCGCGATGTCGGTCGAGGTCGCATTCGGATCGGCGATCAGGTCATTCACCTTCATCGCGATCACCGGAAGGGTCGGCATGTCCGCGAGCTTCTTCAGAAGCTCATGGTATTCCGCCGCCGTTTTCACGGTAAACTCGGACGCTGCGGCTTCGGAGCCGGATCCTTGTTTCGGGTTGTTCTTCAGCACATGCGACATTGCGGGACGTTTCCCTTCAAAGTCTCATCGGACACATGCGTCCGAAATTTTACCCCCATTCACAATTGTGCAGAATTTATACGAAATCGGCCAAGGACTTGACGGATGACCCGGCCAAGGGCGACTTAATGGCTATCGGCCGGCGCGACGACGCATCGTGTCGTCATTCTTTCTCGATATTCGCGCTTTAGCTTTCTCGAGACCTGCGTTATTACCCAAAGCTCGTTTCTAACCGTATGGATACCTTTGTGTACCGGGCCTTCAGGCGCTGGATAGCTTTGGTAGAGCGGATTCGGAAATAGAGTGCGCGTTTGAAGTTTGAACGAGCACGAAAACCGATCCAACTGATGTGAGTACTTATGAAGAAGATGAAGTTGAAGAAGGGTGATCTCGTCATTGTGATCGCCGGCAAAGACAAGGGCAAGCAAGGCCAAATCACGGAAGTGGTTTTGAAGGATAACAAGGTCATCGTTGAAGGCGTCAACGTGATGAAGAAGCACGCGAAAGCGTCGCAATCGAATCCGCAAGCCGGAATCATCACGAAACAACTCCCGATCCACGCATCCAACGTGATGCTCGTCGATCCGAAATCCGGTAAGCCAACGCGCATCGGAAAAAAGGCGACGAAGGACGGAAGTTTTGTTCGCTTCGCGAAAAACAGCGGCACGGAAATCAAAGAATCCAAGGCCGCATCCAAAGCTAAAAGCGCCTAAGGAGCACCCATGTCTAGACACTGCGAAATGACTGGAAAAGGGCCGACGACGGGTAACCTCGTCTCCCACTCGAACATTAAAACCCGCACGCGTTGGCTGCCGAACTTGAAGCGTAAGAAATATACGGTTCCTGAACTCAGCCAAACCTTCACGGCTCGCTTCTGCACGCACGCGATCAAAACGATCGACAAGCAAGGCGGCATTTCCCGCGCGCTCCTTCTCGCGAAGGACGACGGAATGTCTCAGAAATTACTGCACATCAAAAAGCAGCTCATCAAGTCGCTCAAGAAATAGCGCTGAAGAAGTAAGGATTAGAAAA
>JBBQMV010000159.1:0-6381 GCA_038329315.1 Bdellovibrionia bacterium
GCCGACCTTCAGGATCCGCCGAGCACGATTCCGATGTTCGTAAACGCTTACCTCGATGGAAACGAAATCGTTTACGGGGTTCGCGAGGACCGGTCTTCCGATTCCGGGTTCAAGCGCGGTACGGCCGAGCTTTTTTACACGATCATGCGGGTACTCGGCGTGGAAATCGTGGCGAACCACGCGGACTGCCGGCTTCTCGGTCCGCGCGCACTCGACGCACTTTCGCATTTCGACGAGGCGAATCTTTTCCTTCGCGGGATCGTTCCGCTGCTCGGTTACCCATCGAAGAAAATCTTCTATAAGCGCGACGCTCGGATCGCGGGCGATTCGAAGTATCCGGTGACGAAGATGCTCGCCTTCGCTTGGGACGGGGTCACGTCGTTCAGTACGAAGCCGCTCGGTTTCATCATGTGGCTGGGTTTCTTCGTCTGTATCGCTACGTTTCTCGTCGGCGGGTGGGTCGCGTTTACTTGGGTGAAGGGCGCCGCGATTCCGGGTTGGACTTCGATGCTCCTCCCCCTTCTGTTCATCGGTGGGGTTCAGCTACTCTGTACCGGTATTATCGGGCAGTACCTCGGGAAGATTTATCAGGAAGTGAAGCATCGGCCTCGGTACTTCATCGAGAAGCGGCAGTAATGGAGAAAGGCCCTGTACGACTTTCACCCCGCCCGAGCTGCTCGACGAGATAAAATGGAAGTTTCAGAATTCGTCGCTCTTTATCATAGGCGGCGCGGTCGGAAGAAAATTGAATTCCTCAGCGGAGTCGTTTCCCGGTTCGCCAAAAAAACTTGCGAGGACTTTACACGTGATGAGGCCCCGCCTTTACCTCCACCGGCAACACCTGCGTGCCGATCGCGATTAAATACTAACTACGCCGCGCTCGCCTTTTTCTTTTTAACGAGCTGAACTTCGAGATCGTAATTGAGTAGCTGCGCGGTCTTAGCAATGGTTTCGAGGCTGATTCCGACATGATCGTTAAAGAGGCGATCGACAGTGGAAGGGCTCTTCAACTTTTTCCTAAGAAATGCCTTGTTCCTTCCGCTCGCCTTGAGAGCTTTCTCGAGCTGAGCAACGAAAGCCCTTTTCGTCGCCAAGATGAGCGCAGCATCATAGATGCCTTCTTCAACTAAGAAGGAATCGAAGGAGCCGCCTGCGTGTTTATTTTTGCTCATGATTTTTTTCATTTTTTAACCTTAGATTCCAAAGCTTTTTCTTGGCGGATTTCACTTAAAGTATGTACCTTATAGCGTACATAAAAGACCCTCGGATTTACCCCTTTTTCGAAACTGGGTCAGATCCTTATGCCGGCCTCTTCCGAGGAATCCAGGCCAGAACATGGTCTTCTTGATCGGAACCCAGACCTTGGAGCAGTTCGATCGCTTTGGAGAGAGACGGCGTAGTTCCTCCGACGAGTTCGTAACGCGAAATGGCGGCAGTCGATTTTTCGCCAATTCGATTCATAGCCGCTCGATAACTCTGATCACCGCGAACGCTTTTCAGCAGTACCGCATAAAAGGACTGAACTTCAGTCGATGAAAGAAGAAAACTGCGCTCATCAAAAAGGTCGACGGATACGGGAATCTTCGTTTCGGTTAAGTCATAAAAGGCGGCGATGATCGATTCGGATAATTTCTTCAGCGTCCGAGCCTGGGTAAATAAACCGATTTCCGAAATTTCGGCTCCGAAAAAGCCCGTTTTATCTTTTGGGTGAATCACTCCCTGAATTCCGAATGTTCCCTTTTTCATATCTAGATTGTATACATATTTATATACACTCGCAAGGTTTTATAGAATCCAGAATTGGATCCCGTGCAGAACGAGTGCACTTCTCGGGCCCGTCTACGGTTAACCCCTTGATTTCGTAGCCACAAACCAGTCCAATGCGTCATGACCTTAAAATCCACTCTCCTCGCGGTCGCGATGGTGATGGCGCTTCTTCTGCCGGCCGGACGCATTCTCAAAGACCAAACTCCTTGGAATTGTTTTAACTTCACACTCGACGAGTCCTTTTTCGCCCAAGCTGCCCAGAACTGGTCGGAAGGAAAAGGTTATCGGATGGCGAACACGTTGCCGTTCGATCCGACGATTACCGCGGGAATTCCCTTGGCGTGGGGCGCGAACTTCGTTCACGAGCAAACGGGCGAAGATATTGCGAATTCAGGCCGGATCTTTGTCTATTCGACCTTCGTTCTCTTACTGCTCGCGCTCGGACGGGCGGCCTACGTGCGCGATAAAAACTGGATCGCGGTTCCCTGGGTGATCGGCATCTTTGGGTTTGGATTATCGAAGATTCCGTTCGGTGGGTACTTCGCGTTCGGATTCTTAGGCGAGATGCCTGGTTTTTTATTCGCGGCATTTGCTTACCGCGCTTTAGAAGAAAAGCGGTTTTTCCGGGCGGGGTTACTTGCCACCCTCACGTTCCTGATGAAGCCGACTTTCCTGTTCTTCTTGCCCGCCGTAGCCTTCGCGGCTGCCCTCTATTCGGGAAAGGCCGCAATTCGGACAGGACTCGGACTTTTGATTTCGCTCGGAGCACTATTCGGATTCATCGCTTCGGCGCGGAACCAGCCGATCGCAGACTACCTCGCGTTCTATTTTAGCGAATCGAGCCGAATCGCCCACGACGTTCCGAAAGGCAATCTCATCGATTTTTATGCCGCTCTCGACCCATTTTCGACAGCCTTTACGGTCGCGGCTCTTGTCTTCGGGGGCTACACCACGATTCGCGCGCGGAAAATCGCTCCCGGAATGGTCGCCGCGTTTTTTGTTTTAGTCATCGCTTCGCTCTACTTCTTAGTCCTCGGACATCGGCCCGTCGAAAAACAATGGGGAGCGATTCTCGTCCTTACTCTGGTCGGATTCTGCGTTCCGTGGGGTTCGATGATTGCGAATCGGTTCCAGGGTTGGATGCCAAAGGAAATCAGTCGTGCAGTCGTTCTCGGGGTGATCGCGACTTGGGTTTTCGCGGTCGGACCAATCGCGCACCACGATTACGTGCGGAAGCCCGAGACAGCTTGCCCTTCGAAAGAGCAGTCGGCGATTAACACGAAACTTCGTGCGCTCGTCGATCAGGGCGTGGTTACTAAAGAGAACTTAGGCGCGTGGGTCGAGACCTATCCTTTTACAATGTCGCTCTATAAGCTCGGGTGGGATCCCGAATACCGAAAGAAGTGGCAAGACTTCGGACCGACACTTCCGAAGTGGCTTTATGGTGAGAGCCGTCTCCTTTTCCCTTCTCCCGAAGGCTGTACTCCGGAATTTAAAGGCGAAACCTTCGCCCTTCTCCGCTGCGAGAAAAAAGCTCCTGCCGAACTTACTAAGCCTTCCGTTTCGCCACGATCCCGCAATAAGGCGCCGCCCAAGGCGAGCCGACGCGGATAAAAATCCGAAAAATCGGGAGCAGAGCCTGAATTCCGCGGCTCACGATTTTTTGCCAAAAAGGTCGGGGCTGAGGTCCGTTCCAAAAATCGAATTCGTAAAAGTAGTCAGCGCTCATGACTTCGAAACCGCGGGATTCGGCAAGTTTCCGCCAAGCCCCGAGATCCATCGCGGGAAGACAGTGGCGATCGAAATTCCCACGATCGAGTATGCGGTGAAGAAAATTTTGAAGGCCTCCTACGAAATTCGGAGTGGCGAGCAAAAGAAGCCCGCCCGGCTTTACGAGATCGAGATGCCGAGAAAAGCAGCGTTCCCAATCCGGGAAATGCTCGAGGAACCCATTCGAAAGGACGACGTCGAATCCCGTCGGATCTTCGAAAAGAAAGAAATCCCCCTTTTCCACTCGTCCGATTTTATAACCGGCCGAGACGAGCCAATCGCGCATTTCGGGCGCGACGCGAGGGGTGAGGTCGACGCCGTTTACTTCGAACCCACGCTCACCGAAATAAGCGAGGTAACGCCCCGGAAAACATCCGATCTCGAGGCTTCGAATTTGAGGTCCACGGACGGCGCCGAGCCAGTGATCCATCCAACGACGGACTTGATCCTGCGATCCGGCTATTTCGAATCGATCGCGAACGTGCTCTTCGTCCCAGACTTCTTGAGGATAAGCCGTTTCCACTATCATCCCTTTCGACGCTTAAATTCTTCTACTGCATCGAGGGCGGTTTGGGCGACTTCTTTCCACCGCGGAAGTCGTGCCTGATTTTCGATCTTTCTCGCGGCTTTCCGCTCGGGAAGAAAGGAGTGCTTTAGTGTCGCCCGTTCCATCGCTTCTAAAATTTCTTCACCATCGCCCGAACGAACGATTTCGAGTCCGTGAACGACGGGCAAAACGGGAATTCCTCCGACAGGAGTCGCGACGACGACGAGACCCGCCGCGAGCGCTTCGAGCACGACGAGCGAATGCCCTTCGTAGCGCGAAGGAATAATGAGGCCGTCGGCGAGCGCCATCAGCTCGCGGATCTGGGAGGAATCAAGTTTACCCGTTCGAAATACTTCCGGGTTCGCTTCGAATCCGGTACCCGGGGCCGCGAACAGGTGAATGCCAGGTTTTGCTTTCAAGGCTTCACGAATTCGATCGGCCCCTTTCATTCGGTCGTCACCCCGACCGACGAATAGCCATTTCGGCGCATCACCCGAAAATTTTTCCCGAATTTCGGTGGAGAGGGTTCCGTGCTCAGACCCGGAGTCCCATCCATTCCAGCAGACTGCCGTAGTTTTTCCCATCCGACGGGCGAGGCGAAGAAGAGAAAGATCGGGATGCACGCTGAGGACGACATCAGAACTAAGAACTCCGCGGATTTCGCGCCCAAACGCCGCATAACCGCCCGGCCAGAGCCACTCCCGACAAGCCGCCATCCGGCCCGCTGTCGTTCCGTGGAGCGTGTGAATTTTAGTCGCCGATTTCGACCGAACCAGACCGGTCGAACTTCCGTGAAACTGAACGACGTCCCACTCCTGTCGCTCGAGATCTTTCGGGTCTTTGGAAAGTGTCGGAGTAATTCCGAGTGCGGTCAGCTCCCGAGCAAGACTTCGCGCGTGGACTTCGACCCCTCCAAGTCCATTTACCAGATCGACCGTCGACCACTGGAGCCACTTCACCGACTAACCCACGACCCGTTTGAAAAACTTAGAATTTCGAAATCCGAACTTGGAGCTCAAGCAAAACTGGCGGATCGAGGCCATTACGAACAGAGGAAGCGGAAACCTCTTTCGGATGAAATTCCGAAATACCATCCCTCCGCCTTCCGATGCTTTCGTCGAAGTCTTTTCAAGCGCATGGTTAGCAGCGCCTTCTTTCCAAAGCGTCGTATAATCACTCTGTTGGGGAACCGACCGGAAAAGAGGAACCTTCGTGTCCCGGATCGCGTGGACAAAAAGATTTACTCCCCAAAGATTCGTGAGCGTCACGCGAGATCGAATGACCGCCGGATTTTCGACGGCGAACCACCGATTCACGGGGGAAAGTTCCAGCGCGATCATCGAATCGACGCGAAATCCATTTTCTTTAGATAAGACGTTGTAAAAAAGTTCCGGACTGAACTGGTAGAAACCATGACCCATTTGATTATTCGCCGGAGTGACGGAAATCAGAGAACCTCCGGTTTTCACCATTTCCATCGCGTTCTGAATCGCGACCGGAAAATGAAAGACGTGTTCGAGCGTTCCGCCGTCGAACACGAGGTCAAATTGTCCATGGAGTTTCGAGTCGACCGGAGTATTCAGGTCCTGCTGGATCGAAGCACCTTGGTAGTCCGAGTAGTCGATCGACGTAATTTTGGAAGCTCCGAGGGCATGGAAAAGTGGATCGGCGCTTTCTTCATTCCGAGCGTCGGCGAGAAATAGTGCGATCTTCTCTTTTGCCACACCGCATGAGCGAAGCGCTTCTTCCAAATCTCCGGGACGGAAAAAGAGCTGCTGACGACCGAGTGTCAGCATATTTCGAAATGAAACACCGCCGGTCGCGATTCGGGTGAGTAACTTCGCGTCGTTTAAGCTTACTCCCATCGCGATTCTTCTAACCAACGATGCCGTGCAGTAAAGATTTTAGCCTGCTTTTCCACTGAAATTATTCATAGCGACGAAACGAAGAGATCGCCAGAAGGAATACGTAAACGGTCATAACGGCGATGTTAGCCTGGGCCACCGCGTCGGCGCCCCCCGTTTTTGCGGCCCAAGCATAAATCGCGACGCTCGCGGCGCCCCAAGGTAGATAGAGTGCGAGTACCAGTCGGCGGAACGAAGTTCGAATACCCATCCAGCCGCTCCAAAAGAGCGTCGAGGCGAAAAGTGCACTCGCCGGTAAAATCCATTTCAGCCAATTGACCATCCGCGCCTGCTCGTCGGCGTTCCACCGCCCATGGGAAAACACCGAAATAATGTACGGGGAGAGCGCGTAGGCGACCACGGCTTGGGACATCGTGAAAACCACCAGCCCGA
>JBBQMV010000160.1:0-6370 GCA_038329315.1 Bdellovibrionia bacterium
AGCGAGAGCAAGACTTAGGTTTTTAATCGTGGTGCGGGACAGCGTTTTGCGGGACATGATCAATTACCTCGTCAACGATTTGAAATCGAATGGGAACTGAACGGCAACCGTCTTGCCACCCTTAGGCTTAGGAAACTTCCAGCCCTTCAAGTGAGCGACGATACATTCATGGAGGCGGCGATCGCCGATGGTGGAGCTAGCACCCACACCCGCGGTTTGGACGTTACCGGAGGAACCGACGGCGAACTTCGTCATCAAACGTCCGCCGATCGAATCGTTCCGAAGCGTAGCCGACTCGTAACAATACTTCACTTCGTTCAAGTGGGAGTTAATCACGCGAGCGACCTGATCGCTCGTCAGACCTTCGTCGACTTCCGAGGCGCCCGTGTCCATCGACACGAAAGAACGGCCTTGGCCGGAAACCTTCGAATTCGAACCCCGGCCGTAGCCAGCGCCACGGGAGCCTGGGCCGCCGTCGCCGTCACTACCACCGCCGCCACCGAAACCGGAGACGGAAGCGCTGCGAGTTTCGACTCCACCGGAGCCGCCGAGATCGCCGCGGCCGGAGCCGCCAGCCGAACCGAGACGGTGTGCTTCGCCGGAATCAGACATCGCGGCCGAAGATCCACCCGCCGCCAGACCCTTGGCCGTCTTCTGGAACGAAGATGACGAAAACGTCGCGAAAAGAGCCGAGTGTGGAACCGGAGCGGGACGGGCCGCGACGTGCGCAACCTTTTTCAGACCGCTCTTGTTCGCAGCGTGAGCCACGGACATGGAGTGCGACTTCTTCGGGGTCGCCTTCGCAACCCGCTGCGGAGCCGACTTCTTGGGAGCCGCGTGCTTCGCCGCGGCCTTGTGAGCCGCGACCTTCTGAGGCTTGCCCGCCGGAGAAATCTTCTTCGACTGAGCCAGCGCGCCCTTTTTACCGGCGTTCTTTTTGTTGCCCGACTTCCCAATGGAAAGATCGCGCGCATTTGGATCGCCCTTCGGAGCGGCCGTAGCCACGCCGTGGTTCTTTTTCTTGAGAAGAATCTTGATCGTCTCGATCTTCGCCACCGGCGGTGGCGAAGGCATCAAGAAAGCGATCAGAGCGAGCAGGAGGCAGGCTGCCATAGCGCCGATAAACGTGCGCTTGAAAAGGCCGGCTTCCGGATCCGTCGATAGTGGAGCAGCCAAGAAGGCCGGATCCGAATCTCGGGCGAAGGAAGCAAGCTTCCACTCCGAGCTCTCGTGACGGAGAGTGACCCCCGAAATATCCGAGAACTTCACTAGCCGCGTATCCCCTTTGGCCAGTTTCAGTTCCGTCTTTCCGCCGCCGACTGCGAGGCTGTTAGCGACGCAGAGGCCATCCGCGTAGGACCGGATTTCAATCAATGACTCAGGCTGGTACACGCCTTCCGCATTGCCCTTCAGTTTAAAGACTTTTTTGCCTGCCGTTTTACCGACGTAGGTCGCATTCAGCGCGACGGATTCAACCGCCCAAGCGCCGATGCAATGGAAGATCTTGAGGCTCGTGCCGAGGGTCGGAGCCTGGTCGAAAGCCGCCGCGAGCTTCGCAACCCCACGGATTTCGACCCGGATCGAACCGGCGTCCTTCGCCGTTCCGCCCATGAGCTTCACCGCAGCCTTGCCGCCGGCGATCTCAGAGTTCTTGATAAAATGTTCGGTTTCGGTCCAGAGCGCCGCGATCTTCACGCCGCCTTCGACTTGAACCATCTGCCAACGCATCGGGTGCCCGACGATCATCGGCTGTTTGGTATTCCAAACATTCGTGGCTTCGCTCGAACCGGCGACGACTTTCACGAGATAAGTAAATGACTGCATAGATGGCACGATCTTCTTTTGGGCGCTCATTGGCGGTACCTCATTTCGGTTTCAGAATCGGCCGCGCGGGGGGCGAAATTCGTCGGCAGACTGTAAAGGCGCTTAGCCCCTTTGGCTCCCTCGTCCCCTAAGGACAGAGAGTCGTATTTTCCGGCGCGAAGCGATTCGATGCTCCGTCCGTCAAATTTTAGATTCGTCTTCCGCTTGAGCGCGTCGCCACCGTAGGAGACGACTTTCGCGGACTTCTTCGCGGGCTTGTGACTGGTCTTAGTCGAGGCATGAGCACCATCAATGAGGGCACCGACCAGCAGCGAGAGAACCAAGGTGATCAAAAGCTTAGCCAAGTATTTCATAACTTATCCTCTTCCCTTCGCATGGAGGGAGGCGCGGCAAGCTTCCTTCAAGGAAGACGAACCGCCGGTATCCCGGCAAGCGTCCACGAAAACGGTCTTCGCTTCCGAAGCGGCTCCGGCATTCGCGAGCGAGATCGCCCGGGCAGCCTTCGCCCAACCCATCGGAACCGATTTCAGATCGGCGACTTCGTTCGAAAGGAAAGCCACGCGGCTCCAGTTTCCTTCGCGAATCGCCTTCGCCCATGACGAACGAAGTTCGGCGTGAGCCGAGCCGTTCAGAATCGGGCGATCCCAAAGTCCATCGACCGTGTCCGCGTCGAGACCTTGGCGTTCCTTCATCGCGTACGCCATCGAGGCGTCGCGGATCTTCCGGGACTTCAGCACGAAGGGCTGAACGAATCCGGCGATCAGGTGATTTTGCTCGGCCGTCATCGCTGCGGTCGCAGACTTGCTCGGGCCCTTCGGAGCTGGGATCGAACGCATGTCGGCGATCAGATCCGAGTAAGCCATGAAGAGAGTGTTCTGGGCCGCCGCGCGAACCGCACCGACCGGTACGGCCGTCCCGAGAGCCGCCCGAGCTTCGAAGCCCGAAAGTGCACGCATCCGGCGAGTGATCGAAGCTTCGTTCGCGAGGACCGCAATCGACTTCACCGAGTTCCGGTCGCGCTCTAAGATTGCGGGAACCGATTTCGTCAAGCGGGCGATCAGGAAGTACTGGATCGAAGGATCGGTCGAATTCCAGGTCTTCGCGAGCACCTTCAGGGCGCCGTCGACGGACCGCGGATCCGCGTAATTCGAATGTTCGAGAGCAAGGGTCGCCCAGATCGAGCGAAGTTCGTTCGCGCCACGGTTCATCCGGGAGTACGAAGCGGATACCGCCGAAGTCGAACCTTCGTTCCGAACGAGCGCCGCGAGGGCCTTATTCAGATCGCATTCTTTTTCGAGCTTCGGAGCACAGAACTTCCTGCCCGTAGAAACGGATTCCATCTTCGCGGCGTCACCTTCGGCGCGCGCGAGGAGGAGTATCCGCTTACGGATCCCGAAGCTCTCAGAAGCCGACATCGCCGAGCGAGTCGTGTTCAAGATTTTCGTATACGCGCTCGATGCAGCCGCGAAATGGAGGCGGTCGTCTTCGATCCGAGCCACCGTACGGAGAGCTTGGGAAGCAGCCTTGGTGGTCGGGAATTCCGAAGCCAGAGCCGAGAAGCACTCGACGGCCGCGTCTTGGTTACCGACGGAAAGATCCGAGTTGCAAGCGATACCCATCGCATCGAGGTTTAGATTCGAAGTCGGGTAAGACTTCCGGAACTCGCGCGCTTGAACACCGGCCGTTGCGTAGTCTTTTGCCGAGAAAGCGTTTTCCGCGCGCTTGAACTTTGCCGCGGCGGCTTGCACGAGCATCTCGTGGGCGAAGGTCTTACTCGTCCAGCCGCTGACAGCCGCGAAAGTACGGGCTTCGGCTTCGACCGAGTCCCAACGCTTACGCGCGATTTCGGTGTCGATCACGAGGGAAGCAGCGCCGATGGCGAGCTTCGCGGAAGGATGGGCGACCGCGAAAGTCTTCGCACGGGCGAGGGCTTCGTCTTGGTAACCCGCTTGGTAAAGGGAGCGGGTCGCTTCAAAGGAGTAATGGGCGAGCACTTGGCCATCGGCCTGCTCGGCTTCCACGGTCCAGGCGATGAATTCACGAAGGGCAGCCATTTTAGCCGCGTCTTTCGAAGGCGAAGCCGTCGACTTCACTTCGAGGGAGCTCGGAATCACGCCCGCGAGGCGGAGCGATTGGTAACGGGATTCGATGGCTTGAATGCGGGCGGCTTTCGGCGAAACGGCGGAGCCCTTCACGGTGGCGGTCCAGTTCGCAGCGATCCATCGGTAGGTCACGGCGGCTTCGGCATATTGCTCGAGCGCGAAGTACGTTTCGGCAAGGTTCCAGCGAAGGGCGAACCGGCGGGCGTCGTTCGTGGTCGTCATGCGATCGAAGGTGGCGAGGATCGAGGCGAGGTTCTTCTCAGCTTCGGTCGAAACGGCGGTTTTCTTGTAGTCGGTTACCCGCTTCGTAAGTTTATCGGCGGCCTTAACTACGAGCTTACGCGCGTGTTCGGCTTCTGGATTTTCTGGATTACTCACCAGAGTATCCGCCACATCCGAAGCATCCTTCGAAACGTCCGCATAAGCGGAACGTTCGAGATCATACTCGAGAATCCCGATGAGCATTTCGAGGCTCTGGCGAGTCGGATCACTCTTCAGAACGATCGTTTTCCAAGCACGGAGGTCGTCATTCATGTCGGCCGTACGAAGGTGATCCGCGAAACGGATCGCCATCGACTGGTAACCTTCGGCGGTATCGAACGAGCGGAAAAGGGTGTTCGCCGATGCGAGCGTGAACTTCTTAGGGCTCGCGAGGTGAGCCATATAGGCGATCCCCGGAACGTCGTTCAGCACGGAATCATGCAGTGCTTGATCGGCGGCGGAAAGGGTCTTCGCGCTCGCGCGGGACTTGAAGGTCGTCGCAAGGCGGCCGAGCTCGACCGCGGCAGCCTCTGGTTTACCATCGGCTTGGAGCGCCCAGGCGCGCTTCGAAAGCGCGTTTGGATAAAGGGTGTGGTTCGGCTGAGAAGCGAGTGGCGCGAGCACGGTGACAGCGCGGGCATAGTTCCGACCGGAGAGGCAAAGGTCGGCGACCGAAATCGCGGCGACCGCGGCTTCTTCACGGGACGAGTACTTCGCGAGGAACGCCTCGAGATCTTTCGTTGCGGCTACGGACTTTCCGAGTTCTTTTTCGGCCTTACCGCGCAGGAAGAGTCCGCGCGGGAATTCGGCGGACTTTGGATAAGCGGAGAGAATGCGCGAAAGCGGCTCGGTGCCGGCGGAGAGTTTCGCGAGGTAGGCTTTTTTCAGACCGGTTTCACCCGGGCCGTACGCGACGCGAAACATGCCGTCCGCGATTTCGAGACGGAGTTCGGCAAGGCGGAGGAGCATTTCGGATTCCCGCTTCGTACCCTTATAACGCTTCACGAGGACGGCGAGATCTTGGTCGGCTTCGTCTTGCATGTCGACCGAAGCTTGGTCGACCACGCGGTCGGAAGCCTCTTCGGTACTCGCGGCAGCCGCGGTGGTCGGAGCGATGGACGAAGCGCCCAAGGAAGCGAGGACGATGAGGGTGAAGAATCGATTACTCAGCATGGGACACCGCCAGTTGGATTTCGAGGTAGCCTTCGCGCGCCGCAGGGGCGAGGACGGCCTTGATCGTTTCGTACGGAGCGCCTTCGTCGGCGACCACGATCAGCTTCGCGCCCTTAGGACCCGTCGCGGCCGTACGGTGACTGACTGCGAGAGCGCGGCGAAGCGTCGCCGACGCACCGTCGGAGTCGATGTCGTTTTTACCGAACTTGAAGCCGTCGATCGTCGCGACATTCTTTCCACCGAGGTTTACGGCGGATTTCGCGATTTCGACCTTAAGGGCATCGGATTTTTCTACGCGGCCCTTAGCGGCCGGCGGGTTCAGAGCGACGGAAGGCTGATAAGGAAGACCTTCGACCGAGTAGGATTTGAGCAAGAATACGAGGATGATGACGAAAATATCCGCCATCGACGTGATCTGGAGCGCCATCTGCTCGTTCTTCTTCGCTTGGGGTAGGAATGATTTTTTAATTTTCATATCGAATCCTTAAAAACCACCCAAGTTTACTTGGGCGATCTTTCCTTTCGCGACTTCCATGGAAGCCATGACGTCGCGGTAGCTGACCGAATTATCCGCGATGACGATCGCCGACTTCAGTTCGGGGTTCTTCACTTTGAGAGATTCGAGGGCGGCCGCGAGATCGCTGCTGGCGATCCGGGTCGAGATCTGTCCGAAGGTTCCAGACTTCAGAACGATCGAGTGATCGTCCTTCAATTAAATCGTGATCGGAGTGATTTCCGAGGTCGACTCCGATGTCGTGGACGCGCCAGCGACTTCGGCATCGATGATCCCGATCGAGAAAAAGGAGGTCGACACGAGAATAAACGCGATCAATACGACAAAGCAGTCGATGATCGATGCGAGATTGAGCTCGAAATCTTGCTCGTGCTCGCCGTGTTTTAAGAATCCTTTTTTCATAAAAACTCCGATTCAGTTACGGGGAGAACACCACGGTGTTCTCCCCTACTTACCGATACGATTATTACTTACGGCCGCCGACCACTTTAAGGGA
>JBBQMV010000161.1:0-6370 GCA_038329315.1 Bdellovibrionia bacterium
TCCGCGGCGTGCCAGCCTCAGATATGGAAAAGAATATTCAAGCGACGATCGAACTCGCGAAACAAGAAAAAATTCAGATCGTCCTCGCAGGAATGCGTCTTCCGCCGAACTACGGAAAAAAAGCCGGCGCAGATTTCGCGGGCGTTTTTTCCCGGCTCGCGAAGAAATATGATCTTCCGTTCATTCCGTTTCTCCTCGCGAACGTCGGGGGGGAGAAAACTCTGAACGGCGAAGACGGAATTCATCCGAACGAAAAGGGTCACGCGAAGATCGCAGAACTCGTCACGCCCACTCTCGAAAATCTCCTCACGGAAGGGCGCTAAAGTGACGGCCGGCGAAAAGACCTTAGAAGTGAGTCACCTCCGGAAATCCTTCCGCCAGGGGGAGGTCGAAATCACCGTGATTCACGATCTGGCACTCTCGGTCGGTAAGGGTGAAACGCTCGCGATTCTCGGAAAGAGCGGAAGTGGGAAGTCTACGCTGCTCTCCCTCCTATCAGGGCTCGATTCCCCGGATGCTGGCGAAGTTCGGTTGGAGGGTGTGGATATCGCCCACCTCCCGGAAGAAGCCCTCCTCAAAATTCGGAACGAGAAGATCGGGATCGTCTTCCAGCAGTTCCATCTTTTCCCCGAACTTACCGCACTCGAAAACGCCGCGATTCCCCTCGAACTGCGCGGGGATCCTGCGGCCGAATCGAAGGCTCGCGCGGCACTCGAATCTGTCGGACTCGGACACCGCCTCGACCACACGCCAGATCGACTTTCCGGTGGCGAGAAGCAGCGGGTGGCGATCGCCCGAGCATTCGTCGGAGAACCGGCACTTCTCCTCGCCGACGAGCCGAGCGGAAATCTCGACGCCAAAACCGGCGAAGAAGTGATGGACCTCCTCTTTAAGCGGGTGCGCGAGCGTGGGATGACGCTCATCTTGGTGACCCACGATGAAGCCCTCGCGGGACGCTGCGCCCGGCGCGTGATCCTCGATCGTGGAGTGATCGGTACCTCATGATCACGCTCCGGCGCGTATTACGGTCCATTCGTCGCCGCCCTCGCTACGCGTTTGGTTTTCTCGCCGCGGGTATTCTCGGTTTGTCCGGAAATCTCTACCTCGATTCGCTCGAAGGTTCGATTCGGGCTAGTCTCGCCGGAAAATCTCGCGAGTTATTAACGGCCGATCTTTCGGTTTCGGTAAGGCGTCTGACCTCAGACGAAGACCGGGCGAAGATCGCAGCGTTTCTGAAACCGACGGCGATCGAACGGACGCGGTCGCTCGATCTCTTCTCGATGCTTTCGACGAAGACGGGGAGTCGGTTAGTCGAGCTCGTCGCGATCGAAAAGAATTATCCGCTCGTCGGTCATCTCACCCTCGAGTACGCGGGTGTGGTCGAGGGAGGGACTCCGAAAGCGACGCTCGGCGCGGGACGGATCTGGATCGATCCGGACGTTCGCGATTCGCTCGGTCTCCATATCGACGATCATGCTAAAATTGGGGACCGGGACTTCGTCGTCACGGACGTTATCCTCGACGATACATCGAGTACTTGGCGAAGTTTCTCGCTTGCTCCGAGAATCGTCCTCTCGATCGACGATCTCTGGACGACGGGGCTCATTCGTAAGGGAAGCACGGTTTGGGACCGCACGTACGCGGTTCTTCGCTCCGGCGTGAGTGCCGTCGAAGAGACCCGCCACTGGAACGCGACGATCGACGACACGGCGATTCGTGCGACTCCGGCGGAAGAGGCGAGCCAGCAGATGGCGAAACTCAGCTCGCGACTGAATGACTATCTCGGACTCGTCGGGATCACGACGCTCTTCCTTGCGATCATCGGGATCGCATTTCTATTCCAAACCGAGCTCCGCCGTCGGATTCGGATGATCGGGACTCTCCGCGCCCTCGGCGATTCGAATCGCCGGATCACTGCGGAGATTTCGCTCGAAGCCCTGGTTCTCGGAGCGGCCGCGGGTGCACTTTCGATCGGGATCGTCCAGCTCACCCTCCCTTTCGCGGCCCGGATGATCGGCGAGATGTCGGGGGCGGCGATTAAGCCGGTGGTCGCCCTTTTTTCTGCGGTGCCGACGATCGCCCTGGGGGCGTTTATCGGCTTCTTCATCGCCTTTCCTTTTGCCGCACGTATCGGACGGCTCAAACCAAGCGCGCTTTTCCAAGACGAGGCGAATCTCGAGATTCCGTCGCGCTTCCGCGATCAGCTCCAGTTTTTTCCACTCCTCCTGCTCTTTTATGGCCTCTCAGTCTATCACTCACATTCCTGGAAAGTCGGCTCGGTCTTTTTCGGACTCGCCTTCGCCTCCGTTCTCGCGCTCTTTGGGATCGGACACTTTCTTTTCCGTCGCCTCGAGCGCTTCCAAACCAGGAACCTCGCGCTCCGGCTCGCTTTGCGTTCGCTCTCTCGGAATCCGTGGAGTAGCCTCTCTGGTTTCGTTGCCATCGGGCTCGGCGCAATGCTTTTGAGTCTCATCCCTGATCTTCAAGGCATCATCGAATCCGAAATCGAGCGTCCGACCGGAAGTACCGTCCCGTCGCTTTTTCTCTTTGATATTCAAGACGAGCAAGTCGCCGGCGTCGAAAAAGTGATCGCCGAAAACGGGGGAACCTTCGTTTTCAAATCGCCGCTGATTCGCGCCCGCCTCGAAACGATTCGCGGAAAACCCGTGACTAAAGCGCTCGACTTTTCTGAACGTTCGACGCGCGAGCAGGAAGAAGAAGAACGCAGTCAGAATCGTGGTTTTAATCTCACCTACCGCGAAAATCTCAGGGATTCGGAGGCGATTACGAAAGGCCGAAATTTCGAAAGGCCGTACGACGCGGCGGCGCATAAGCCGGCCGAAGTCACGCTCGAGCGCCAATACGCGGACCGCCTTGGCGTGGCGATCGGCGATTCGATCGGATTCGACGTCCAAGGGATTCCGATCGACGCCGTTGTCGTCGGACTCCGGAGGGTCCGTTGGTCGAGTTTCCAGCCGAACTTCTTCGTCGTTTTCCAGCCAGGGGTTCTCGATGATGCCCCGAAAACGTTCCTCGGCGGAGTGCCCGCGCTCGACGAGAAGACGAAACGGAAGATCCAGGAATCTATCGTGACGAAATTCCCGAATGTCGCGATCATCCAGGTCGACGAGATGGTGAAGAAGATCTTACGGATTTTCGACCAGATGGGGATTGCGATTCGGTTAACCGCTCTGCTTTCGATCGTGACCGGAGTCTTCGTAATCTTCTCGATCGCTAGGCGCCAAGCGCTCATTCGGCGGCGCGGATTGCTTCTGCTTCGGACTGTCGGTGCATCCGCCCGCGACGTGCTTGCGATCTTTCTTTGGGAATTCGGAATACTCGCGTTAATCGCGTCCTCTTTCGGAGTCCTTTTTTCACTTACGATCGCGCGAATCCTTGCGTGGACGCTTTTCGACCGCGCCGAGTTCGCCGTCCGTATCGATGCGGTTTACGTGATCCTCGGCGTGAGCGGAATCGCGCTCGCGGCCGTCTCCGTCGCGGCGTATCGTCTCGTTCGGGAAAAACCGTGGCGACTCCTTCAGGCCGAAGGTGATTGACCGGCAGGAAGACGGTTCGTAAGCGAGACGACCGTCGACGTGCTTGCGACGGCAACCGGCCGCGCAAGTCCGAGAGTGTGGTTCGTCCAGTTCCGAAGCCCGCCGATGCCAATCCGCAGAAAGCGGTATACGCCGACGGTTTCTTCTGCGACTTCCCACACGCGTTTTCCGGTTAGATTATGCATGAGAATCTTCGCCAAGCGGTGCATCGCCTGGAGCGGCTCCTGGGCCGTTCCGACCCGCTCGGAAAGCTGCTCGAGTTCTTCGAGTTTTTTTCCAAGAACGTAGATCTTCTCGCGGTCCGAGACCTTCATGAGATGCTCAGATTTGAGCGCCTTCGTTTTCCGAAAAAGTTCGTCCGCGGTTCGGATCATTTCTCCGTAAACCTTATCGAGCACTTCGATTCCTTCGGAAAGTTTCCGGAGGTTTTGGATGAGTTCGGGGCTGACTTCGGCCCGTTCGAGTTCTTGGCCGACGGGCGGAACCCATCCGCAGTACCATTCCCGTGCAAGGTGGCCGAGTACTTGGCCATACCAGTTCTCTAATGTGATCCGTTGGTCGATGAGGGTTTCGAAGTGGATCCCGCCGCCGGCATCCGCCGGACGGATTTTCGAACGGAACACTTCGACCTTCCCGAGGAGGTCGCTCGATTCGAGATTCTTCAGGTGCTCGGAGAATGCAAGATCGCGGCGATGCTGCCATTCCGTCGAAGCGTAAGTCCACGTCGCGTAAACGGCTTCCGGAATGAGGGTCTGGGTCGGTGTCGGGCTGCGAACGACATAGTGACCATTTCCATAGGGACCGGTCTCGCGGAATCGAACTGGACCCACCGAAACGTTCAACACGCGGGTGCCGAGTACACTCGCAAGGTGAATCGCGGCGGTATCCGCGGAAATCACCCACTGGGCGTCGGCAAGGATCTGCGCCCACTGATCGAAGGAGGTCTTTCCGACCTTCGAGTGGAGGCGTTTTTCGAAAACGGCGGAAGGACTTCCATTGGTGCGTTCTTCTGCCCGGAGTGCTTCGTAAAACTTCTCTTCGATTTCCTTTTCGCGGTTTCCACCGAGAAGCATGATTCGCGTATCGTCGTGTCGACGAAGGATCATCGAGGCGAGCTTTGCCCAATGGACCGGGTCCCACGTCTTATCTGCGCTCGAGGCGCCGAGCTGGAGAGCCACCCAGCGAATACCGGGATGATTCCAACCGTCGCAAACGAACGGGCTGCGCTTGATTTCAAAAAACGATTTCGAGGTGACGGTTTGGCCGTCGCTGTCTTCATTCGGCTCTTCGAAATTAATCTGGAGCGCGGTGAGCAGCTGGGTGGTGAGGATATCGGTAAGGTGAATCGACTGGAGCGTTTCGGTTTGGACGATCGAGTGGATGTAGTGAGACCAACCGTCGATCACGGAGAGTGACCCGTCGCGACGCCGGGAATAGCCGATGCGTACGCGAGCCGGGAGGATTCCGGCGAGGAAGCTCGAAGCTTCGCTATACGTCCAGTTTACTACGATATCGAAGGTGTGCTCCGCGAGCGGTTCGATCCAGCTCGCGATTTCGGGAATCATTCCCCGCGCCTTTCGCTTTCCGCTCATCAGCGGCTTAAGCAGCGTTTCGGTAGGGAGGGCAACCACACGGTGTATCCAAGGGCAGCGTTCGGCGGCGGTCGCGAACGATTCGTGGGAAATGTAAGTGATTTCGAGTTCGGGATAAAGCTGCTGGGCCGCGCGCAAAGCCATCAGACTTTGGACGGAATCTCCAAGACGGGCGAGCTGAATGACCGCAATGCGGATCGGCTCACGCATCAGGCGGATTCTCCGCGCTTCGTTTCCATTTTTTCATCCTTCGCATCTTTAACCTTCAAGCCGAGACGTTGCTCGCGCTCGAGTGCTTCGAGGAAGCCAACGAGGAGAGTTTCGAGCTCATTCTCGGACAGGGGCGCTTCAATAATCGTTTCTTCGATCGAATTCCGACCTTCTTTAGACATCATTCCTCCGCGATGTAATCGGAACTCATCCTGAGTTCCGGATTGGATTCAAAAGCGTTACTTAAATTTTTTTCTCGATCAGTATAATCAGGTTCGCCGCTTCCACGTGCCCGGGTTGGATTTGTAAGATTGTCCGCGCGGTCCGCGCGGAGGCCAGGCGGTCGCCGAGGTGATATTCAAGGCCAGCGAGGCTGTAGAGAAGATTCGCGTTGAACGGCGACATCTCGACGTAAGAGCGAAGGAGATCTCGGGCGGGCGCGTATTCTTTGATTTCGTAAGCGCATTTCACGAGATGGAATATGGCTTGAGGTTGCTGGATCTTCAGGCGAAGAGATTCCGCGAATGCGTCGTGAGCCGGCTTCTTTTCTCCGGCGGCGAGATGGATTGAACCCATTCCGAACCAAGCCCGTTCGTTTTTCGTGTTTATTCGAAGAGATTCTTCGAATGCGTTCTTGGCTTCGTCGTATCGGCGTTGCTGCAGACAGAGCGTGCCGAGGTTCGTCGCGACGGCATCGGAGTGAGGATGGTAGTCGAGCGCTTTACGATAGTGGCGTTCGGCCTTCACCGGCATCTCGGCGCGAAGCCAAGCATTTCCAGAAGCCTTGTGGAGATCGTATCGATGCTTATCGGAAAGCTCTTTCATCAAGATCGCGCGTTCGAGAACTTCGGCCGCTTGCTGATCGCGTTGAGTACGGATTAATAACGAAGCATAGCGCCGGTAGGCGTCGATCGACGGCGCATAAAGGATAGAGTCGTCATAAGCTTTCAGAGCTTTTTCGATATTTCCTTCGGCTTCGAAGCAGCGTGCGAGCCCGAGCAGAGCTTCTGC
>JBBQMV010000162.1:0-6356 GCA_038329315.1 Bdellovibrionia bacterium
GTCTCGGGGCATTCGGTGGAATGAACGGCCGAACCTATCTTCAAAACTTCGGTTTCGGAGGTTCCGTCAGCTACCAACGTACCTATACCCACGTTCGTCCGATCCCATCGCTCGAAGCAGTGAAGAACGAAAAGTGGAAAAACCTTTTCGTCCCGGGCTTTCTGAAGAGCACGGGCAAGGTTCTCACCTGGCGCACGATGCAGCGCAAGTATGGTCCGTTCTGGAACGAATATCATTACCAACAAGCCGCTTACATCGCGAAGCTCATGACGACTCCGGCATATGCCGCCCTCGTCGATCCATGGAAGAAGTGGAAAGCGGCGATCGCGGCGAACAACGGAAAAGAACCCGAAGGTCAAGTCGCTCCGGATAGTCCTGCCGATCTTAATGACCTTCCCGAGGCTCCGACGGTCGCTTCAGTTTACCAAAAGGTCTTCGGAGAAAAACAGCCAGACGATCTGACGTTCCGCGAGTTTTCGAAGGATCCAACCGATCCGATGCCGAATCTCGAAGATCCGTTCGTCACGAAGACGCTGAAAGCGTTCCTCGACGATATTCGCGACAGCGAAGTGTACACCATCACGGACTCTTACGTGAACCAGATCACTCCGCAAATCCAGATCCCTTTGACGACGTTTGCCGGGATGGGCGTCATGGATCTCGTGGGAAAGAGCCTATACAATAAAATTTCGCCATCTGTCGGCGTGTCCGTAACCGGACAATGGGCGATTCTGAAGCGTTTGATGTTCATGCGTAAAGGTGACCAGTTCACCGTATACGATACGAAGATGAACACCCGCTCTCTCGGCGGCGAGGTCGATTTCACCGCTTGGATCAACATCGCGAAAGTCGAAGCGAATAAGAAAAAGGGCGATGCCGATACGAAAGCGCTCATGCTCGATCTCTCTTCCGTTACCGATGACACAAAATCGGCCGATGACACTCTCTCGGGCGACCGGAAAAAGCTCCTCATGGCGCTCTCCGAGCTGATGTTCAAGGACGAAACGGAAACCGCCGAAGAGATCGCTCCGCCATACACGGTCCACCACGACCTGAAGGGTAAAGAACGTTCCGCGAAGGTTCTCCTCTGGAACTGGGCGAACTACGCCGAGACAAATAAGGTCACGCTTACCCCTCCGGCCGATCCGCTTCACGACTTCGATCCGAAGGCCTATGCCCGCACCCTTTATAGCGCTCGGAAGATGAATCTCAGCGGAAAAAATCCGTACGGAATCGTCGGCCAAATTATTAGCAAGGCCGTCGGAGTAAACGGACTTCTCGATCCGGGTACAAATAAGAATCCTTCGAGCTCATTCCTCGGATCCGCGAACTGGAGCCAAGTTCGCGCGGAAGCGGACGTTACGAGCGGCGTCGAATTCAAGCCGATGCTGATGTTCGAAGATCACTATGCAGGTTGGTACCTGTCCTCCGACAAACTCATGAAGATCCTCGACAAGTTTCAAAGCGAAGTGAGTGACCTCACCCGTCCCCTTCCTTTGACCGATGCCGATCCGACGAATGCTTCGAATCCAATCAATCCGATCTTCCGAAAAGACATGTTCGCATCGACGGAACAGCTCCAAGCCTACGAAATTCGTTCGAGCATCATCCTCTATCCAAGTGGTGTCCAAAAACTCGAAGACTCCTTCTTTAAACCGAAATCCCGCCAAGCGTTAATGCTCACGCTTCTGGACTGGGTCGATCCGGCGGACTATCGCCGTCGGTGCCGCGGATATTTCTCGGATCATCAGATCGAGCCGGAGCTCGAACAGTTCGAAAAGATCGAAGATCCGAATCGGGCCTGGAATCGCTGTATCCAACCGTGGATGCGTAAGTTCATGCGCCACGTGAAGAACGCGCCACCACGCGACCAGAAGGAAGCCTATACAGAGTGGCTCTCGACCACCGTTTATCTGGTGAACAAGCATCTCGACGTTTCGCGGTTCCTGAACCGGATCGGTAAGGATAACTTTTTCTTCCAGGTGAAAGTCAGCGGCTTCCGCAAGGGCGACGAAAGCGCCGTGAATAAAGACGGCGAAACGGATTACGTCACTGACACCATCGGGACTGTCCAAAGCCCGATTTCCCTCGGACCATTCAGCGATCTGAAGGTTTATACCCATGGAGTCGAGTGGAAGATGTCCGACTACGTTACGAACGCTAAATTCTTCGGAGCGGATGGGTTATGATCAGTCATAAATTCGGAATTGCCCTCGCCCTTTCGTTCGCTGCGGTCTCCGCTCACGCGGAAAACCTCATCCTCACGGGTCACCTCGCGGACCTCACTCGTTTTCGGACGAGCGCTTCAAAGCGCTACCTCGTCGCCCCACTTTTTACCGCGGGTGAGCAGGCAATCCTCACCCGTCTCGGAAAGAAGGACATGGCAGCGACGCTTCTCGTCCAACCGAAGAGTGCAGGAGCAGAAATCGGTCGAAAAGCGAAACGTCTCCACCTGAAAATCGAAGCTGATCGCACCGTAAAAGTGAAATCAAACGGCCGTGACCCACTCATCGACGAACTTTGGGGTATTTCGAATAACGGCGACGTCCGCAAATTCTACATCGATAACTTTAACTCGATCTCCGTCAAAGGCGTGAAGGGAGAAGACGTCGATCTTCCGGCCTTCTCGAACCAAGGAAATGGAATGGTCGTCGCCATTCTCGATTCCGGATTCGATACCAAACACGAAGACCTCGCTGGCCAGTTCGTTACGAAACCAGCCGAATGCGCAAATCTCGAGAAGTACTTGGCTTGTGTCGCGGATGCGAAAACAAACAACACGCTTCCGGCTGCCTGCGATACCCAGTACATGAAGCTCGACACCGACGGGAACGGCTATCCGATGGACTGCCACGGGTGGAACTTCGTCGGTAAGAAAAATCGGGTCTCCGGCCAATACGGAACGCCGGATATCGCCGAAGAATTTGAGACAGGCACCGGACACGGGACGAAAGTCGCTGGCGTCGTCGGTGCCGTCGCCGACAACGGGATCGGCGTACGCGGAATCGCGCCGGGAGTAAAAATCCTCGCTGTTCGCGTAATCAGCGAAGAAGCGAATACGTCCGGGAACGGCGTCGTCGCAAAGCCCGATCAGGCGACCAGCCTAGTCTCGACCGTCGTCCGAGGTATGCTCTACGCGATTTCGGAAAAAGCGAACGTGATTAACCTTTCCCTCGGCTGGAACGGCCGCGCGGATTCGCCACTCATGCGCGACGCCGTGAAGACTGCCCAAACCCAAGGAATTATCGTCGTCGCTGCTGCCGGGAATGATTCCACGGATGCACTCGTCTACCCTTGCCAATACGAAGGCGTCGTTTGCGTCGGATCTCACGATCCAGACGGCGCGATCTCCGAGTTTTCGAATTTCGGTTCCGGCGTGGATATCGCCGCGCCGGGCTTCAGCATCCTCTCGACGATCGACGAGGACGCGGATCCGATCTACTTTACCGATCGCCAAAACTACGATTTCGACTCCGGTACTTCGTTCGCCTCGCCTTACGTGGCAGGCGCGGTCGCGATTCTACGCTCCCAGGGCTACAGCGTGACCGAAACGATCGCAAGGCTCCTCGTCGGGGCTCGCCAAAAACCGTATTCTGAAGGGAAAGTGCTCCTCACTGGGAATCTCGACGTGGCTGGCGCGATGAATGCGAAGCCACGTCCTTTTTTCACTCCCGAAAATAAGGGCGTCTACCCGCTCATCTGGGACCGGGTGAAGGACACGGCCGATCTCGGAATCGATTTAAAAAATATCTGGACGGCCGCTAAAAAAGTGAAGATTCACCTCTCCCTTTCCGAGCGCGACCAAACGCTCGCCCAAATAAAGATTACGAAATCTGATTTCACGTTTACGAACTGGGTTTCGGGAACCGTAAAGTCTCTCGAAACTCCGATCGCGATTCTTGATTCGAAAGTAACGAGCGATGCGACTCTCGTTCTCGAGATTTCGGCGGACGGATTCCCGAGCCAAAAAATTCGGATTCCGCTCCAAATGTCGGTGGTCCTCGAAAAGGAAACAAAACTTCCGAATGCGAAAACAATTCCACTCGTCGGTACGGTCGTTCCGGACGCGGATATTTTTACGATTCAGTCTGCAGACGGCCGCCCTGAGCAAGACTACGTCGCGATCCTTCAGAGTGACGACGATTGGAAATATCAAATCATTCGGGAAGTCCGCTCGGGCACCGCTTCGACCTACGTCGCGGGCGCCGTGAAGTCTGTTCCGGCCGTTCCGAACGGATCGCCGCGGACCGCGCAGCGGATCGACGTGAACCTCGACGGAATACCCGATTACGTCTTCTCTGTTCTAGTGCCAAGCGAGGAGGCAGATGGACTTCCGTACTTCCGCTTCGACTACCGCGATGCGGACGGAAACGATGTCCTTCCGCCTTACCTCTTTAAGAACCGCACTTCCGTGCTCCAGCTTGATCGCTTCCAGTGGATTCGATCGGGAAAACGACTCGTTCAAGCTTGGAACGGCGTCGGATTAACGCCGAAGGCAGAACACCTTCCGTTCGATCCATGGAATCCGAACGTTTACACGGATGAAGAGACGGATGCGCGCCTCTATTACCACGATCCATCGACAGAAGATGGCGTTCGCTCGATTTCGATTCCGAAGGACCCGATTCTTCCAGCACACGTCGCTTATCTTTCACTGCTGAACCAAAGTCGTTCCGACCTTTCCGGCGGAAAGATCACTTCGTTAATCACCGAAGATGGGGACTACGTCTCGAAGACGTTCGTCGTCGAGTTTACTTCGACTGATGCACCCGGAAGAGTATATCCAATCGCTACGCCTCAGTACCGTAATCTTCGCTCGGTCGAAGCGGTTCGCGCTTATCCACTCGATCCGTCTCCAATCTCGGTCGCGACGACGTTCGCAAGCACGTCCGCGATTTCCGCGGAACGCGTAAGCGGAATCGTGAAGGCTGGCGATCACTACGTGATGCTTGATCGGTCCGTCACTCCCGAATCTTCTGCCGACACCGCCTATAAAACGATCGCGGCGTTTTCGGAAGGACCGGCAGTCGCACCGACTGGGCTGTCCGCCTATATCCAAGCGAACTACGACGTCCTCTATCAAGACGGCACGACGACTCGGAATCTCTCGACGTCGCTTCGTCGCTATACCTTCCTCGCGTCTTCGCTCTTCGAGCGTACGTTTATCTCGGCGGTCGCGGAGACCGGCGGGGTTCGCGTGGGCGCAATTCAGATTCCGGATGGTTTCGGCGCGTACCCGGGAGCGGAAGTCATCGTTCCACTCCGGCGAAATGGCGTAAGCATCGATCTCATTCGTCCCGCCTCTCTCCGAATTCAAATCGGAGATGAAGCATGTGACTGGCTCGCACGGACCGATCCGACGGCGGAAAGTCCATCGCAGGCGGTCTACTTCTGCGGCGACCGGTTCATCCGGCTGCCTTATCGGTACTAGTTCCGGGTGCTCTTCGGCCCCGGAACCGCAAAATGGCCACGTTTCGCACCCTGTAAACACTATAGACGCGCTGCATCATTAGTGTCCTGTTATTGCATTTCTCATTAAAAATCGAGATGTTAACGGTTCAGTTCTTCTCCCTGCCCCATTTGGCATATCGACTGCACTATGGCCCGGTGAAGGTTTCAGAATTGAACCTCAGTCCCAAACCACTAGGAGTTATTTGAGTATGAAAAAGTCCCTTTTGAAAAAATCCCTGATGGGTCTCGCCGGTATCGCGATGCTCGCTGGCCTTGCTGGCTGCAACGGCGGTAGCACGAGCGGCGGTGGCGGCATTATCATCATCGATCCGGTCGTTTATGCCTGGTTTGACGTTTATGGTTACGGTTGCGCTACCGCGAGCCAAGGCCCAAGCCCAGGATGTAACTATTACGCCTACGGCAGCGATCTCGTGAAGATCATGGATTTCGAAGATCCATACTTCAACAGCTCGTACTTCCCAGAATATGATTACTGGACCTACTACCTGAACGGCGTTCTGTATGAGTACGACGGATGGGCTTGGCTCTCGCCAAACGGCGTCCTGTATGACGATTACGGCAATGCTCTGAACAAGAAAAAAGGCTCCGGCGGCCGCGACATGGTTCGCGACGTTGCTCAAACGGAAGCAAAAGTTGTTCAAAAGGCCGGTAAGGACCTCGCTGCCAAGTACAGCCTCTCGGTCACGAAGGGCGTGCAAATTGCGCGTACCCTCAACGAGTGGTCGAAAATCGGCAAGCAACGCGCGAAGACTGAAAAAGACTTCGCCGAGTTCTCCCAAAAGCTCTACGGCGTAGACTACACCCGCGTGAAGAGCGCGGTTCTCTCCGCAATGAACGGCGACACGGCGGCAATGAAGGCCACCGTTGCTGACGCTGCGAAGAAC
>JBBQMV010000163.1:0-6316 GCA_038329315.1 Bdellovibrionia bacterium
CTCGATCCGATCTTCTGGCTTCACCATTGTAATGTCGATCGCCTCTGGGCCCAGTGGCAGGAAAGATTCCCGAACTGGAAGAGCGCGGCGACGATCCGTGCGGGTAGTCCCGCGGTGGACAACGACGTCGATCCGAACGCGAGTCAGGCCGAAAGAACTGCGGACGATAAGCAAGCAGCCGCCGCAATCGACAAGCCCGAAGGATACGCCGCTTGGTTAGGCCTCGTGGCCGACGGATTTTACGGCGTCGACGGAAAACTGCTTACGAAGTGGCGAAATGCCGAAGCGATGCTCGATACGACGAAAGTCGACTACGTCGACGAAAAGGGTATGAAAGTCGCCGCGAGCTATATTTACTCGGACATCGGATACGTCGAGGCTAAGAGCGCAATGGGCGCCCCTGCTCCGGCCGCCCGTCGCCGTCCAAGCTTAGTCGTGCGCGCATTCACGGCGAATCCGATCGCGATTCGCGACCATAAAATCGGTTCGGGATCCACGGGACTCGAGGCGATTTTTCCGGATCTGGACCGGACGGTCGGCGCGATTTTCGATTCGTACGTTTCGAACGACCACGCGGCGAAAACCGCGAGCGGCCACCCGATCGACTACAGTAAACTCGTAGTTCGGCTTAAAGTCCGTGGTTTTCCGGAGCTGAAATCTCCGTGCTTGATGAAACTCAGCTTCCTTCCGGTTCCGGGTTCGAACACGGGAGAAATCGATTTCGGTGACTTGAACGTGTTCTCGCCGACTGCAAAGCAGAAAGCGATCATGGCGACGAAGCACAAGCACCATGCGAACGTCGCTCCCGGAACGATTTCGGATTTCACGATCGATTACAAAAAGGCACTCGACGGCTTAAAGGCCGCGGGAGTCCGTACCTATCCGGCAAATACCCGGCTCCAGGTAAAGTTCTTCCATCCGGAAAATGGCCGACCGATGTCGATCGTCGGCACGGATTTCAGCACCCTTTCGGTGAAGGTCACCGTTCTGGAAGCGGTCGGTGGCTAAGGCTGCCATCGCGATCGTTCTTACTCTCGTTTGTGTAGGGAAAGACGGAACGCATCGGATGGATGTCGTGGTGGGAAAAGACCGGGTCACGATCCGTTCGGTCTCGCGTGCCCCCGAAAACCATCCCACCATCGGGCGGAAGGTGGAGGGCGTGGGAGTGAAAGCCCGCACCACGACGACCTTCTCCGACGGTTCCTTCTCCTACTTTGACGAATACGGAAACGTCCGCGAACCGGAGCTCATCCTGAAAGGGAAAGTCATGAGTTGGGGTCTCCGGTGCGTCTCCCAGGTTCCCGCGGTCGCCAATCCCTAATTTAAAACTTTGATATTATTACCAAACTGAATGGTGCGGGCGTCCTATTGGGTTAATCTCGGGCACTCTGCCACTGGAATTCTCCCGCAGACGATCTGGTCCGGCATCGGCCTCGCGAACTAATCGTTAGGTTTTCGGAAAAAGCAGATGCCCGTAAAGATCCTCTTCGCGAGAAATCGCGATCTCTTCGGAAGAGGTCGTTTCGGTAAATTCCACCCCGCTTCCGTAGACGATCGCGAGCGGACGTCTTTCGGCGACCTCGCCCATCTCATAAACCGCAGCGACCGAAAGCGCATCGAGGACGTTCACGTGGGTCATTTTCATTTCGCGGCCGAAAAGGTCGTTCTTTCCGACGAGGTCGCGGGTCGCGCGAAATCCCCAATGAGAAAGCCCGATCCCCGTCACACCCTTCCGAAGCGCGTGCGTGTGCGAATCCGTGATGATGATGCCGAGATTTTGAAGGTCCCACGCCTTCTTCAGCGAAGCGTGCAGCCGACGCGCGGACGCGTACGGATCCTTCGGAAATAGAATAAACGCCCCGTCCGCCGAGTTCGACTCGTCGATTCCTGCGGACGGAATGAGGATCCCATGCTTAATCGTAAGCGCCACTCCGAAGAGCGTCTCGCCGATGAAAACGTCGGCTTCCCGGCGAATGAGCGGTCCCTTCTCGATTTCAGAACGCGGAACGATCGCCCGTTCGGCCAGCGATACGATCTTCGAGGTCACGGCGAGGACCATCCCGTCGACGACGCGTTCGCGAGGAACGGAGCGGACGATGAATTCGGTGAGATCCCCCCCGAGATTAAAGATCTCGGTTCGAAGCGCGATAACTTCCATGCGGGGAGCATAAATGAAAAACCCCGACTCGGAAACCATTCCAGAGTCGGGGTTTTTACAAACCTTACGATCAAAGCTTACACTTCGATCGTCCGGGGATCCGGCATAGAGCGCTTGCCTAGATCCGAGCGTGCGCCGATTCGAGATCGGCTCGCGCCTGAACGAGCGCGTATTACGCGACTTCGCCCTGGGAACCATCGCCGCCGCCCGCGGCCGCCGCGGCGGCCGCTGCCGCTTGGCGCATAAGCTTACGCTTATCGAGACCGTACTTCTCGACTTTCATGATCAGGCCAGCTCGGGAAATCCCGAGCTCCTTCGCGAGGCGGGACTTATTCCAGCCGGTACGCTTCAGTCCTTCTTTGATCATGGTCATCTCGAGTTCTTCGAGAGCGTCCTTGAGCTTACCCGCGACGCGGACGCCTTGGACCTTGGAGTTCTCACCGTGTTCGCGAATCCGCGCCGAGAGGAGTTCTGGGCCGACCATTTTGTCGTCGCCGGAGAGCACGATCAGGCGCTCCATTTCGTTCTCGAGTTCGCGGATGTTACCTGGCCATGGATAATCGTAGATCTTCTCGAGCGAGCGCTTGGAGAGCTGCTTGAGCGGAATTTCTTTTTCCTTACAGCCGCGTGAGAGGAAGTGATCGAGAAGGACCGGAATGTCTTCCTTGCGATCGCGGAGTGGCGGAACGACGAGGTTGATCACGTTGATCCGGTAGTAAAGATCTTCCCGGAACGTGCCTTCTTCGATCATTTCCTTGAGGTTCTTGTTCGTGGCGGCGAGCACCCGAACGTCGACCTTCTTCTGGTCGGTGGAGCCGACCGGAGTCAGCGTCCCTTCCTGAAGAACGCGGAGGAGTTTAACCTGCATCGTCGGGCTCATATCCCCGATTTCGTCGAGGAAGAGAGTTCCGCGGTGAGCGACTTCGAAGAGACCCTTTTTATCGCGGTTTGCGCCCGTAAACGAACCCTTCATGTGACCGAAGAGTTCGCTGTCGAGGAGGTTTTCGTTAAAGGCCGAACAGTTCACGGTCACGAAAGGCATATCCTTGCGTGAGGAATTGTAGTGAATAGCCTTCGCGATGAGTTCTTTACCGGTACCGTTCTCGCCGTTGACGAGTACGGTAGACTCGGAAGACTTGATCTTCTCGAGCATGGTGTAGAGCTCTTGCATCGGCTTCGACTTACCGATCATGTTCGAATAACTGTAACGGTTACCGACTTCACTCGAAAGCTCGTCGATGCGCTCTTGGCGTTTTGCGATTTCCGTGTGGTAAGTCACGATTTCTTCGGCGACGAGGTCGACGAGTTCACCAAGATACTTGCGCTCGCCATCGGCGAGTACGCGAAGCTTCGAGAAAGCCTGCTCGAAAGCTGGCCATTCGACTCCCCATTCTGCGAGTACTTTCTGCGCACCCGCGATTTCGGCCGGATCTACTTTGTGATCGAGGTAGCAGAAAGCGTAGACAGAGCCGTGGAAGTCTTGGCCGCGGGCGATCCGCGAGACGATCACGTGCTCGAATCCGGATGGACCTTTAGCGACGAAAGCCTTCTTATCGGACTTGAGCGCTTCCTCGTTCATATCCGCGATGTGTTTGAAAAAACGTTCGCGCGTCTTCTCACGAACGAATTCCTTCGCGAGCGGATTCTTCCAGTCGCGGGACTTATCGGCCGGATCGAAGTTGCGGACGACGCCACGTTCGTCCACGAAGAAGACTTCCGTCGAAAACCACTGCGTAAGGATCGTCTGCAGTTTACGGATGACGTGAATGTGTTTGAGTTCTTCCCAATTAATCATAAGTCTTCACTCCGAGATGCGATGAGAACGGATACAGCCAAAGAAACTTTTCTACCGGAGCCCCATAGGGGGGCACCGATCCCTGTACTGTATATCGGATGAATTCGATCAACTATTAGACTATCTGCGTAAATAAGTTCAACACTCCGAATTTCGACTAAAAAACGTACAGTTAGGTTCCTGATCAATTGTTAAGCGCAGAATCGAATAAATCCCGTGGGCTTAAACGCGAACTGAATAGAGTCTGGACGGCGTCGAGGAGGTGATATTTCAAGAAACGCCCTCCGATTCCGAAAAGAGAACATGATTCTGCGTCTTAACCGCGTCCTCCTCTGCTGGGCGCTCATCCTCCAGCTGGCCGTACTCCCCTCGGGGCGGGCGTACGCCTTCGGGGATCCTCCGACGAAGGAACAGATCGCGACTCTCTTCGCCCAGTCCTTCGATTCACTTGGCCGGACCGGCTGGCGCTCGTTCGACCTCAACTCGGGCGCCGAGCTCGAGCCCGATGCTTCTGTCGATCGCCTACAGGCGGCGAACGCGGACGAGCCCCCGCACATTGGCATCGTGAAGGCAGGCGTTCCATTCCTAGTCGATATCGTTACGACGAGCACGGGTTCGCTAACCATTAAAACATATCCGCTCAAGCACAAACCCGATCTCGGCCACATGACTACGCGGGATGTGGCCCCCCTGCTGAAATCCGTGGATTACCGGGGAACGCTCGATATTTCCCAAGCGAAAAGTCCGACAGAGCTGGCTTCCGAGATTCACACCCTTTCGGGGGACGTCGAAGATTCGATCGCGAAGAACATCGGCCCGAGCGGCCACCACGTCGGTTTAAAAATCGGGATCGCTTCGACGCTCATCATTCTCGTAACAGCGGCCGTGCTCGCCGCTCCGATCGCGGCGACCTACGGACACTACCTCCCTTCGAAGAAAACGATCGGGATCGCCATGGTCGTCACTTCACTCGAAATTTTCGGGGCCTCCCTCGGAATCGTGAAAAATGCAGAAGCCGCCAATCGGAAAATGATCCAGGCGAACAAGCCGATCTGTACGGAACTCCTAAAATAGGGCTGTTCGCGCTGCGTTACTTATTCTTTCTTGAGGACTCCGTTAACCCCCTTTTCAGGCGAAGCCCCGTCGCATACGTTCTCCACCTGGGGGATCCTTCAATGAATCGTATCGCGCTCGTTCTGACTCTTCTGCTCTCGAGCTTTTCCGCCTTCGCCATTCCCCCGGCGTTTCGGACGGTCACTTCGACGATTTATCGCGGCGGACGCCCGACGGTGTCTGACCTGAAAGCGCTCGCCGGTCTCGGCGTGACGCTGATCGTAAACCTTGAGAACGTACCGGATGTCGTGAGGGCCGAAGCCGACGCCGCGAACGCGCTCGGAATTCGCTTCGTGAGTATCCCACTCGACGCCGCGGTTACGCCGACGGACTCCGCGATCGATCACGCTATTGCCGACATCGCGCCCCGTGGACAAGGAAAAGCTTACGTTCACTGCCAACGCGGCCAAGACCGCACCGGCCTCGTCGTCGCTCTTTTTCGGGTCGAATCCCAGCAATGGACTCCGAAAAAAGCCTATGACGAAATGATGGCAGACGGACTCAGTCTAAAATACGCGAAGCCTCTCGAAGTCTACTTCCGCGCTCGCACGGGCTATCGCGGCATCGCTCAGTATTAAGATTAGTGCTCCGGCGGCTTCACGTTAGTCCCGAAACGACTTGAACTCTCCATCGCTTCGAGAACCGTATCGCCCCATTTCCCGGTCCATTCCTGCGCTCCGATCCATTTTGAAGCCAGCGCTCCATCGCGAAGGATGAGGTACGTCTCGGGAAATTGGTAGCTCCCGAAAAGATCAGAAACCACGGCCTCCGGATCGAGTACCGCCGTAACGTTTTCGGGTAACGTCTCTTCCTTCAGTACGGTGTGGGCTTTTTCCCAAGTCTGGTCTTCGCTGACGAGTAGCCAGTGAATCGCACGCCCGCTTTTATCTTTCGGAAGTTTTTTTGCGGCGGCGAGAATTTCGGGAATTTCGGGAATACACGGCGGACACCATGACGCCCAAAAATGAACGACGACCATCGAGTCTTTCCAGTCCGCGAGACGAACGACTTCCCCGTTCGAACGCTTCAGCGAAAAGTCCGGCGCGACTTTCAATCCGTCGGTCGGTTTCGCGGAGGATTGGAGTTCGGATCGATTGAATAGAACGGCGCCGAAGAGGATTATGATCACGCCGACGAGCAGCGCGAGGTGAGACTTTTTCATTGGAAACCATCATAACCACTCTCCTTCCGTCACCCAAATGCCATTTTAGCTGGGCTTATATTCGTTTTGGCCGCCAAATCATCGGTAA
>JBBQMV010000164.1:0-6296 GCA_038329315.1 Bdellovibrionia bacterium
AAGGGCACAAGCCAGGCGCTTCGATTCCGAGACGTTCCCGTCGATCGTCATGTCCTTTAGGATGAGGTTCACCTCGACGTCGCTCGTCTGCTTCGAACCCTGGGTCGGATCGAGGCCCCGGTTTTCGAGCTCCGCCAGGCGCTTCGAGGTGTGATCGCTCGTCGAATTCAGGAGGTAGGTCTCGATCCCCTCGGCTTTCCCGTTCCCGGGCAGCGAATTCATATGAAGAGAGACGAAGACCTTCGCCTTCGCACGATTCGCGATCGCCGTCCGCGCGTTCAATGCGATATCCGCATCGCGGTCGCGGGTGAGGAGAACCGGGTAACCCTTTTTTTCAAGCTGCCGTTTAACTTCGATGGCTAGTCCGAGGACCGCCGCCTTCTCTGAAAAGAACATTTTCTTCTTTTTCACCGTCTCCGAAAAGACCGCGCCGAAGTCGGTTCCGCCGTGGCCCGGGTCGAGGACGACGGTAAAGTCACGGGCCGGAGGCGCGGCAAACGCGCTGGACGCGAGAAGGATGGGAATAAGGAGAGCGCGGAGCTTGCCCATTACGACGAGCATATGGGAAAAGGGTCCCCGTGGGGAGCAGCGTGAAATTAAAAAAGCGGAAGAAGCGGACCGCGCGGAAGCGTCCGCTCGCTGACGCAGTCACAGTTCCGCCCATTGCTTTAAAGGCGATGAGGAGTCTCGTCTCCTGGTTCCAGCGGAAGCAACGCATTCTCCCGTGGCGAGAAGAACCGAGTCTCTACCGCGTTTGGATCTCGGAGATCATGCTCCAGCAGACCCAAGTCGTGACGGTCCTTCCGTACTTCGACCGCTTCATGGCGGCGTTCCCGGAGGTCGAAGATCTCGCGTCCGCGGATGAAGAAGCGGTGATGAAAGCCTGGGCCGGACTCGGGTACTACTCGCGCGCGCGGAATCTGCACGCGGGCGCTAGAATAGTCGTAGCGCGTGGATTTCCGCAGACTAAGTCGGGGTGGCTCGAGATTCCCGGCGTCGGCCCCTACACCGCGGGTGCGATCACTTCGATTTCCCTCGGACTGCCGGAGCCGATCGTCGACGGAAACGTCGAGCGCGTGTTTTCGCGCCTTCGCCGGCTCGCGCGTTCGGAAGGCGAAACTCCGTATAAAGAAAATCTTTGGGAACTCTCGCGGTCCGCGGTGACTCGCGCGCATGCCTCCGGGATGAGTCCTTCGGATTTGAATCAAGCCTGGATGGAACTCGGGGCGACCGTCTGCACTCCGAAAAATCCGACGTGCACCCTTTGTCCGATTCGTTCGGAATGTACGGCATTCACCGATGAAGTCGTAGACGAGTATCCGGAGAAGAAGAAGCGCGCGGCCTGGGTCGAAATCGCGGAAGAGCGCGTGGCGCTCGTGGATATTTCAGCGGACCGAATTTACGTGGAAAAAACGCGCGCCGGAGAATGGCGGGCCGGACTTTGGGATTTTCCGGTGCGGTTACCTTCGGGATCGCGCAAAATATTGAAAAATCCGTTCGCCGAAATCAAAACAAAACACGTCGTGACGAACCATAAAATCACGCGCGTCCTTCACGTCTACGCCGCGGCCGCGAAAGGCGCGTCACTCGCGGTCGACCCGGGGGGGCGCTGGATTTCGATGAAAGATCCGGAAGTCGCCCTCGGCTCGGCTCCGCGCGAAGGGATTCTGAGGATCCGCGAGCGGCTAAGCTGACTTAGCGGAGGCCGCCGTCTTGGAGGCGGCTCCGGAGTTCCATCCAAATCTCGAAATAAGCCCATTCAGGAGGAGCGCCGACTTCTTCGTGGTGGTCCGGCCTCAAAATAAGATCCCCCGTCGCGAGCAGGATCCGGCGAACTTCCGGATTCTGTTTCAGCTTCTCGACCATGGCGTCGTGGATGAGGGCGTAGTGCTCGCCGGGAGTCGGGCTGCGATACGGGAACGCGTGGCCGGCGAAGCTGACCCAGTCGATCCCGAGCGCCCTTTCGTTCTTCTCACCGAGGTCTCCCGCGGCTTTTGCGTCGAACGCGGTCATCGCGGCGACTTCGGCGCGCGTATGTCCCCAACCCTGAGGCGGAATCTTCGTGCGCGGATCCTTCTTCCCGTTCGCCATCTTTTCCGGAAAGTGCATCATCTGCCAGAAGCCTTCGACGCTTCCGTACTTCTTTCCTTTATAGGTGAACGGCGTCGCCGCGAAGTTCGAAAGAATTCCGAGTTCGTTCCGTTTCGAGAGGATCACTTCGCCTGGCCGCGCCGCCTGCGGAAGGATTTCCCACGACGGCGGATTCGGATCGTTCACCGGCGCGAACCAGATCGCTGGGTAGGAGAGCGTAGGATTCGGGGCGCTGGCGCAAGCCGAGGTGATGAGAAAGAGGCTAAAGAATACGACTTTTTTCAGCATATTTTATTTTACAGCGGTTTAGTGGCCAGCCGACGAGGTTTGGGAAGCTTCTGGAGTTTTTTCCGAAGGGACGGCTTGGAGGCCGAACGACGGGGTGACGTGCGAGGACTTTTCGAAGTAGTCGACTCCGGATTTCGAGAGCTTCATCGGAGCGTGGATCTTATCACCGAAACGGCCGCCGATGGCGGACCAGTAACCGGCATCGACCATGGCCTTGTCTTTCGTTCCGTTTTCGTTCGTGAATTCGACTTCACCCTGGAAGACGACGAGTTCGGTTTCGTCGAGGTCGTCGTTCGCGATCGCATAGAAATCCGTTCCGCGGACGCCCATGGTCACTTTATGGTGACGGAGCAGGAAGCGTGGCTTGTCGGTCTTTGCCTCGCTTTTTTCGGCGTTTTTTACTTTTGGTACGCGGACGCGGACTTTCCCTTTGACCAGCTCGATCGAGTCGGAGGGGTCGCCGCTCGGCGGAAGGACGAGGTTGATTTCGGAGTTTGCGGCCATCTCGACGACGACGTCGTTTCCGCTGAACTTTAGCTTGGCGCCGCCTTCGCTTCCGGTCTTTAGTGCGCCGATCGTTTTGAGCACTTCGTTTTCAGAAACCTTCTTTCCGGCGAAAGTCGTGGTCGGTGAAGCGAGCATGACGACCGCGACGCCACCCTTGTCTTTTTCGGCTTTCTCTCCGGCCGAGGCGCCGAATGCCGTGATGAGAACGAGGGCGGTTAGGATAGCGTGAACTTTCATGGGACAGAGATCTCCGTTTTTAGCGTGAAAAGAAGGTCGAGGGCCTGTTTAGGCGTAAGGGTGTTCGGGTCCAGTTCGCGCAGGCGGGTGAGAACCGGATTTTCCGGGGTGAGTGCCACCTCCACGCTGTGGTCAAAGAGGGAGGGCTGGGCGTTTCCACCGACGCTCGAAGTTTCGAGTTCGGCAAGCACCTTCCAAGCGCGGGTCACGACGGTCGTCGGAATCCCGGCGAGTTTCGCGACTTGGATTCCGAAGCTTTCGTTCGCGGGTCCGTCGCGGAGCTGGTACAGGAAGCGCAGACTTTCCCGGCCGCTGTCGACGGCCATGTGTGCGTTCGCGATCCTCGGGAGGAAGTTCGGGAGCTTCGTCAGCTCGTGATAGTGGGTGGCGAAGAGCGTGCGGCAGCCGAGCTTCGTTACGATCCATTCGATCGCGGCCCACGCGACGGAAATCCCGTCGTAGGTCGAAGTGCCGCGGCCGATTTCGTCGAGCACGACGAGCGAGCGCGAGTCGGCGTGGTGAAGGATGTGAGCGAGTTCGGTCATCTCGACCATGAAGGTCGATTGGCCACGAAGAATCGCGTCGTGCGCGCCGATGCGGGTGTAGATCGAAGAAACGACACCCCACCGTGCGCGGGTTGCGGGAACCGGCGCGCCCATTTGTCCGAGAATCGTGATGAGCGCGGTCTGCCGAAGGAGGGTCGATTTGCCACCCATGTTCGGGCCGGTGATGAGGAGAGTGGAGGCTCCCGGCGCGATCAGGCGAAGATCGTTCGGGATGAAGTTTCCGCGCCCGAGATCGACGAGCGGATGCCGTCCGCCCTCGACTTCGAAATCCGTCGATTGGTCGATCGAAGGCCAAGTCCAGCCGGTTTCCCAACCGAGGCGCGAAAGCGAAACGAGCGCATCGAGGTCAGCCGTCGCGGCCGCGGCTTCAGTAATCGATTTCGCGTGGGCCTGAACTTTCACGAGAAGTCCGCGGAAAATCTCGGCTTCGAGCGCACGTTGGCGATCACCGGCCGAAACGAATTCGTCTTCGAACTTCTTTAGCTCTTCGGTGAAGAATCGCTCGCCGCCGACCGTCGTTTGCTTCCGTTGGTAATTCGCCGGGACATTCTTGAGATTCGTCGAGGTGACTTCGATGTAATAACCGAAAACGCGGTTATAGCGGACTTTCAGGCTCGAGATTCCAGTCGCCTCACGCTCACGTGTTTCTAGATCGACGAGCCAGCGCTGACCGTTTTCGGTCAAGTCGAGGAGTCGATCGAGTTCGAGATGCGTGCCTTTCGTAAAGATTCCGCCGTCGCGCGAAACGAGCGGCGCTTCGGCGTGTTGGGTGCGGACGATTTCTTCGGCGAGACCGCGGGTCGCTTCCTCAGCGGTACGGATGCGAGCTTTCAACGCGACTGCGATTCCGGATTGGAACCGGGTGAGGAGCGTGGTGAACGTCGAGAGAGCCGTGAGCGAACGGCCGAGCGCGTAAGTATCCCGCGGGCTCGCGAGTCCGGTGTTCACGCGGGCGAGAATGCGTTCGAGGTCGTAGAGTTCGCCGAGCGTAGACTGGAGCTGGTCGTTCACACGAACGTCGTTCGAAAGTTCCTGGGTTGCGGTTTGGCGATTCGTGATTTCCTGAACGGTGCGAAGTGGCTCGAGAATCCAGTGTTTTAATCGGCGCGCTCCGGCCGAGGACTTCGTTCGGTTTATACGCGTGAAGAGCGACGCGGTCGAATCTGCGGTCGGAAGGAGGTCGAGGTGGAGCGAGGTCTTCGGGCCGAGTTTCATCGAGCGTGCGGCGTGGAGCGGAGCCGGGAGCTTCACGTGGGATAGCTTTACCTGGTCGGCTTCGTATTCCTTCGCGGACGCTTTCCGGAGGTAATGAATGAGTAGGCCGAGTCCGCGCGAAGAGGAATCGAGATCGGCGCCGCTCTCTAAGTAGGGCTCGAGACTGGCGACTTCGTAATGTCCGGTGAGGAGCGTGCGCGCGGCTTCGGAGCCGAGGCGGTTGTCCGGAATTTCTTCGAAGAGAAGATCCGTGCGCGCGATGAGCGCGGCGGCGACGTTTTCCGGAAGACGATGGCCGACGCGGAGAAAATGGCGGATGGGTAGTGTCGAGACTTCTTCGAAAAGCGTTTGTTCGTCAAGCGGGAGCGAGAGTCGCGTTTCGCCAGTCGATGGATCGAGGCATGCGAGGGTGAAGCGAGCGGGTGTGGCCTTAGCGTCGGTTTTAGCTTCGACCGGAATCGCGGTCGCGAGGTACGCGGTGCCGGCTCCTTCGGAGTCGAACTGGACGGCCGGCGTGAAGACGCGCGTGATCTCGCGGCGGACGATGGATTTGGCGCCGCGTTTTTTCGCCTCGGCGGGATCTTCGGTCTGGTCGCCGATGGCGACTTTTTTCCCTTGGGCCAGGAGCCGCTGGATGTAGCCCTGGATCGAGTGGTGGGGTACGCCCGCCATCGGCATCGGATTTTCTTTTCCTTTGTCGCGCGACGTGAGGGTGATCTCGAGAATCTTCGCGGCTTCGATAGCATCTTCGGCGAAAACCTCGTAGAAATCCCCCATTCGGAAAAGGAGAATCGCGTCGGGCACCTGGGATTTCAGATCCCAGTATTGCCGCATCAGCGGAGTGAGTTCATCGGCTGCCATGGATGCACAGGTGCTACCCCGAAGGGCGCACTCATTCAAGACAGGCTAAATCGAACGGCCCGGAGTGGGTGGCTGGTGTGACGCACCGACTCGGTGAACTTTAATCATGTTCGTCGTGCCGCGTCGCAACGTCGGGATGCCCGCCGTTACGACGATGAGGTCTTCGGATTCCGCGTAGCTGTTTTCCGTCAGTACGCGCTCGACCACGGCGAAAATATCATCCGTAGCGACGATCTTCGCGATCTTCACCGTTCGCACACCCCAGGTGAAAAGAAGGCGCCGTACGACGTCGTCGTTTTCGGTGATAGCGATGATCGGGATCTCGGGACGGTACTTCGCAAGTGCCTTCGCAGCCACGCCGGAGTGCGTAATAACTGCGATCGCCACCGACCCGGTATGGGTCGCGATCCGCGAAGCCGAAAATTCGATCGACTCGACGACCGAGCCGGCCATCGGCGTGATGAGGTTCCCGCCCGTCGAATAGTGCTCTTTCGAGCGCTCGCTTTCGAGAATAATCCGGACCATCGTCTC
>JBBQMV010000165.1:0-6270 GCA_038329315.1 Bdellovibrionia bacterium
GAGAAACTCGCCGAAATTACCGAGCACTGCTCCTACCGGGAACGTATCGCTTCGGATGCCGAACGGGAGTCGATCAAACTCAAACAAGCGCGCATCATGCTCAAAGAAGTCGGAAACGAGTTCGACGCGAAAATCGGCGGCATGAACGAACATGGAATGTTCGCCGCGATCACCGATCCGTACGTCGAAGGCTTCATCGCCCAAGAAGGGATGAACGACGACTTCTATGCCTATAACGAAGATCGTCAGATGTTCGTGGGTAAGCGGACGAAAAAAAGCTACAAGGTCGGCGACGCGCTCCGGGTGCGGGTCGACCGCGTCGATCTCGATCTTCGCCGCATCGACCTCTCGGTAATTTCTGCCGACGCCCAACCGGGGAATCCGTGACATCCTAGTCTGACAGGAGTAGTCGGATCACTATGCAATGGCTTCGTCGAAGTCGACAGTTCGGTATGGCAGTTCGGAACGCGGGACGCTTGCGCGAGATCCTTCGCGTTTTCGCGCGCGCTGGCTTCACCGATGTGGCCGAACGAATGGGGCTCGACCGTTTCATTCCGGCACGCGTCTCTTCTTTCATCACTGAAGAGAGTGACCGCCCTTCCGAAGAACGCCTGCGGATCGCATTCGAGCAACTCGGCCCGACGTTCATCAAACTCGGCCAAGTTCTCGCCGCCCGTCCGGATCTCATGCCGGAAGCATTCGTCGAAGAGCTAAAAAAACACCAGGACGATGTCCGAACGCTCCCGTTCGAAACCGTAAAGCAAGTCGTCGAGAAAGAGCTCGGGAAGCCGCTGTCTGAGGCTTTTCTGAGCTTCGAAGAGAAACCGATTGCCGCCGCGAGTATCGCCCAGGTCCACGGCGCGGTTCTTCACTCCGGTGAAAACGTCGTGTTGAAGATTCAACGGCCCGGCATCGAAACGGTCATCAATCAGGACGTGGCACTGCTCGAATTTCTCGCGAAGCTGCTCGAGAAATATGTTCCCGAGTCGCGAATCTTCGGGCCTACGCTCATTGTGAGTGAATTTTTCCGTACCTTAAAACTCGAACTCGATTTTAATATCGAGGCGAATAATATCGCGCGGATCACCGAAGGTCTTCGCGAGTTTCACGATGTTCGTGTTCCGAAGGTCTATAAAGAATTTTCGACGAAGCGGATTCTCACGCTTGAACGGTTTTACGGAATTCCCCTCACGAACATCGAAGAAGTTCGGCGCAAAGGGTACGATCTCAAACGGCTGAACGAAATCGGAGCTCGCGCATTCTTTAAGACGGTCGTAAAAGACGGAGTTTTTCACGGAGACCTCCACGGCGGAAATATTTTCGTTCTCGCCGACGGAAAACTCGGGCTGATCGACTTCGGTATCGTCGGACGTCTCTCGCGTCGTTCACGCGGGCAGTTCGCCGCGATGGTCTTGGCGATTATGACCGAGGACTTCGAAGCGCTCTGCTATCAATATGCGGAACTCGGGTCCGCAGGTCCGGCGGTCGATTTCGACGGATTCCAGCGCGAAGTGCGAAATGCGCTTTCCCCATATCTAGGCCTAAAGGCGAAAGACATCAACTCTGGCCAGATCCTTATCGAGGCGACGAAAATCGCGACGAAGTATCAGATTCGCGTTCCGGGCGACTGGATGCTCGTTTTCAAGGCGATGTTTACGGTCGAAGGGCTCGGGCGCGCGCTCGATCCGGACTTCGATATGATGGCGCTCGGAAAAGAGCTGATGTCGACGCTCGTGAGGGAGCAGGTTTCTCCGGAGCATTTCGCGAAAGACGCCGCCTGGGTCGCCAAAGATTTGATGGCGCTCGCACTCGTACTACCTCGTCAGATTCGGTGGATGTTCAAAAAGTTTAACGCCGATGGTTTCGCCTTCGAAATCCGCTCGCCCCAAATCGAAGCGATCGGCGAGACGCTCGAAAAAAATAACCGAAAGCTCAGCCTTTCAGTACTCTCCGCGGGCTTCGCGATTGCGGGCGCGCTTTCGCTCAGCGCTCCCGATCATATCCACCGCTTCAAGGACTATCCCGTGCCGGCGATCTTTCTGTTTATTCTATCGTTCTTCGCCTGGCTCCGGGCTTGAACCTACTTATAGCGATCCACCCTGCTTCGTACGGATCTTGATCGTGTCGCCGTCGATGCGGACATGAACGTCAATCGGCCGACAGCAGACTTCGCAGTCGTAGACGAAGCTCTGGTCTTCGCCTTCCGACGGATCGACGAGGATTTCGAAGCTTTCCCAGCAGTAAGGACATTGGATGGAGCGTTCATCAAGCATTATTTGCCGATTGTTCCGCTAAGGCCCGGCTTTGACAATAGAAAGTGGACACTGGGGTCCGCTGTGTGGGGTCAAATGAGAAAACTCTTCGGTCTTTTAATCGCGGTCGTCGCGATGCTCTTCTTGGGTATGGCCTATTCGCAAATGGCCCGTGCCGAGACTCCCGATTGTAGTTCGGTACTCGCCACCCAGATGCAGGACCTGATCAAGTCCGACAAACACCGTATCCTCGACATGCAGTTCGAACTCACCGCGATGAAACTTGCGCTCGAGACCTTGAAGAGTGGCAAGAAGACGGCCGAAGCTTATATTCGGAGCCAGGAGGCGCTGATCAAGCAGCTCGATGACCAAGGGATTCGCGATAGGTTACGCGTGCTTTACCAGAAAAATGGCGAGGCTGTCGACACCGACCGGATCAAAGCGGCGATTCAGGACTCGGTCGATAAGGTGAAGAAAGCCTCGTATTTCAAGCGGGCGACGCGGTTTAAGAACAAGGACCTTTCGGCTTACGTTCTCGCGCACTACATATCCGATCCGAAATCACCGTTCGACGAGAACGATGCCGCGATTCTCTGGCTCCGTTCGGAAATTTCGGAAGGCGTCGAAGCGAAGAGCTTTCGCGGTTCGGCCGCTGCGAACATGCAAGAAATCTCGACTCGAGTCGCCCAGCTCACCGGCGTCGCCGGGACTGTGGGTAAGACTCCGGAAGAACTCACAGATTTAATCAAGGCGATGCAAGCGGCGATCGGGATCGAGTTCGATAAGATCGGTCGTAAGTTTACCGACGAGCAAAAAAAGTCCTGCGCGGAAATGGCGACTTGCGTGAATTGCGGCGCGGACGATCCGAAAAATCAAATTACCGATGAGCATAAAGGTAAGGCGATGAACCAGGTCATCCGCGCGATCGGCGAGGGGATGCTGAAGGATGACAAAACGCGGGAAGCCGCTATCCAGTCGGTCGTCGATGATTTGAAGAGCAAGGGTATCGCGGTCGAACGCGACCCGACCGCCGTGAAATCCGCGAACGACGCAGCGGCGAAATTGAAGGTAGAATCGACGGCGCCCGATTCGGAGCCGATTGGCGTTCCGAGTGACTTACCGAGCCCTACTCCGAAGGGCATTACTGTCCAGGACGACGGGCAAATGGGTACGCCTACGAAAACGACGCCACCGCCACTGCCCGAGACGGATGTCACCAAGACCACTCCGAAGAAGAAAGTCGCCGCGGATCCGTGGGTCGCCCTAACTCTCGGCGAAGCCCAATGTACGCCGAGTGCGAAGACGGAAGGTCACGCCGCTAAAGTACGTATCTCGACTTTTTCGAAGGACGCACCGATTTCGATCGAACCCCTCGCCCAGCCGAGCGCGACCGGGGTCTCCGACGGAATCAAAACTTACGTTCAGGCGACCTACGTCGGGAATGGTCCGATTTATAGGAAGGACGGAAAGCCAAACGGATACGTCGTCTCGGGTGGGGAGCAGATTTCGCCGCTCGATTGTACTCAGTATAAAAACGAAAAAGGAAATCTCGGCGTCCAAAACTCGGTTCTGCTTCGCTATCGGCTGCGAAAGGCCCCGTATACCGCCGGTTCGTACGGCTACAACTGGAAATATAAGATGGTCACGACGGAAGCGCTCTGTGCCCAGTTTCACCCCGCCGCCGGGGCCAAGGTGAAATCAGAAGCCGATGGCGAGGACCTCGTCGAAGCGGGCCAAGTCGACTTCGCGATGCAAAGCGGCCCGGGAGTTCTCCAGGGCGGAAAGAACCTACTCGAAGTCTCGACCTCTAATACGGCGGCGAAAAACCGATCGTACATCGGCGTGGATAAGAATGGCCAACTCGTCGTCGTCGAAGCCGACGGAAAAATCGGATCTTACTGCCTGGGTGAATACTTGAAAGCGCAGGGTGTTCAAGATCTCCTCCATCGAGATTCGAATGTCTCCGACGCCGCGTACCGCGACGATGCGGGAACGATCACCGGCTATCCGACGAAAAATCCTGACGCGAAAGCGGCGAGCCTGTTAATCCTCTAAACATGGGAAGTATCGGAACGGTTTTTATCACGGGTGGGAGTAGTGGGATCGGAGCGGCCAGCGCGGAGCTTTTCGCGAAAGATCGTCGACCGATTATTCTCTGGGCGAGACGAATCGACAAGCTCGAGGCAGTCGCGAAACGTTGCCGTGAGCTCGGAGCTCCGAGCGTGCACGTCGCGAGTATCGATGTTCGCGATCGGGCCGCAATCGATGCCGAAATCCGGAAGCACGAATCGCTCTATCGAGAGGTTGAAATCGTTTTGAATAACGCTGGGCTCGCGAAAGGGATGGTTCCTTTCCAAGAAGCGAAGACCGAAGACCTTACCGTGATGATCGACACGAACGTCACGGGCTTCCTTCACGTCACCCAAGCGATCCTTCCGTTTCTCATCAAAGCGAATCGAGGGCATCTGATCCATCTCGGATCCGCCGCCGCGAGATGGGCCTATCCGAAGGGCCACGTTTACTGCGCGTCGAAGGCCGCTGTTCATTCGCTTACGCAGACTCTTCGTCTCGACCTGAGCGGCACCGCGATTCGGGTGACCGAAATTTCGCCCGGGATGGTGAATACCGATTTCTCGACGATTCGTTTCGGGGATGCCGAACGGGCGAAGGCCGTTTACGCGAATATGACGCCGCTAAGCGCTGAAGATATTGCGGATACCATTCACTGGGCGGCGACACGTCCGGCCCACGTGAATATTCAGGAAATGGTCATTTACCCAGTCGACCAGGCCAGTACGACAGTCGTTTCCCGTCGACCGAGCCCCTAGGCCAAGGTAAAACTAAAGAACGATGCTCCTTCTTCTCCTGCTTTCACTAACGACCTCCGCCCGCGCCGACTGGGAAGCTGCCTTCAGCGCGACGAGCTCGAAAAGTTCGATGCCGAAGGCCTCCGGAAAGTTCTATTCGAAGATCGATCAGTTTCGCGTCGATACGAACGTCCCGTTTGACCTTTCGATTTATGCGAAAGCGGGCTCGAGCCACATCTACGCCGCCGTCCATTCGTTCCATATCCGGCTCAGTTCGGATCTCGAAAAATTCTCGGCCCAAATCCCGGCATGCCTCTCGGGCTCGTTCGACGATTGCGTGAAGCGTTTCTCCTTAAAGAAGGAACGTGAGGAGAGTTGTGGAGATAAAGCGAACCTGCGCACCTGCGACGTTTATACCGGTATGGGTGCCGGCATGAAGGGCGTGAAGAAAATCGAGATTCGTCACTTGAAGGGCGAGAAAGAGCCAATCCTCGTTTCGAGCGTCGTGACGAAGAAGGACGGCGACGTCATCACGACCCTATTCACTAAGATCACCCGCAAGGCGCATGACTCTGCTTTTTATTCCGTTCCGTCGGGGTACGCGGACGCCGGTTCACTCGAGAAATTCTTTGGGGACTTCAAAGGGCAGTCGGAATGATTTGGCAGACGAAAGTCTCGCACGTGGAGTTTTCGCGTGAAGACGAGGGTCGGCTTGCCCTCGAAATCGAAGAGCTCGAAAGCCTTGAGAAAACAATCGACGAACTTTTCGTCGAGCTCGAGCGCACCGGCAATCCGAATCTACTTGAAGATTTGAGCCCGTACTTTGGTTGTATCTGGCCGGCGGCTCGCGGACTGACCGAATACCTTTTAAAGCAGCCTCTCGAGAAAGACGGCGCGCTCCAGATTCTCGAAGTCGGGTGCGGACTTGCATTGCCGTCGCTCGCACTCGCGCGGACCCTTCGTTTCTCGCGCGTGATCGCGACCGACTTCCATCCCGAAGTTCCGGTTTTTCTGGAAAAAAATCTCGCGCGAAATCCGGTCGCCGCCGGACGTTTCGAATACCGTCGCCTCGATTGGAAGAGTCCCGAAGCGGGCCTCGGAAAATTCGGACTCGTGATCGGCTCCGACATTCTCTACGAAAAGAATCATCCGTCGGAAGTCGCCGAAGCACTCATTCGCCTTGTGAAAGTCACCGGGCGGATTATCATCGC
>JBBQMV010000166.1:0-6259 GCA_038329315.1 Bdellovibrionia bacterium
CGGGAAGGCGTGGTCCTTCTTCAGAAGGACCCAGTCCTCCGTCGAGGAGGCCGAAGCGGCGAACATCGGGTCGAGTTCATTCGCGCGAAGGCGCTTCGCGATCGTCGGGAACTTCGAGGTGATGTAGTCCTGGAGGGAAACCCGGTGATGGTCTTCTAAAAAGACCCAAAAGCTTTTCGGAAAACGGATCCAAGCTTCACCGTCGAACGAGAGCGCATCGTAATAGCGCTTCAAGAGTTCGAGGGGCTGGTCGTGAAAGTGGAACGAGCCGAGGTCGTCGATGATGAGCGATACGCTCTCTTTCGAGCGTTCTAGGACATCCGTCAGATCACCCGAAACCATTTGCACGCCGTCCAGGCGGGGGAGGAGATCAATCTCCTCACTTCGAAAGTCGCGTCGATAGACGAGGACTTTCAGATGCTCATCCTGAGCGGCTCGCTCAATCCATGAGCGATGGATCGGACCCGAACAATCGAGTACCGATCGTCCCGGCCGAAAATGTTGGGTCGGTTTCAAAGTGACCTGACGGATCCCCATCGATTACGTTTCTTCGCCCAGATACGAATCGATCGACAAAATGAGGCGGGCATATCCGCCGTTGCACTCGTCGACATGGTTTCCGAACACGGAGTCTTGGAGGAGCTCGCCGGTGATGAGACTCAGGGTCATCGGCTTGGCCGCCCCGCCCTTCGAGCTATTCACTTCGTTCATACGGCCGAGTTTATCGTAGAGGCTCACGACTTCCTTCGAGCTCCTGCGAGCGAGAAGAGAAAGCTTCAGAAGTTCCATTGCCCGGTCTTTACCGGTCGAAAGCTTCCGCGCGTTCGCGATTTCCGTATAACGGTAGTAAACCGTTTTCGGGGACGAGTTCGTAAGAATCGAGAGTTTCACGAGTTCCGCCGTGTCCGAACGCGTGACCCAGCCCTGATCGAGGTGATCGATCTGGTCGAAGAGTTTCACGAGGTCGTTTGGCGTGCGTCCGGTAAGGGCCGCCGTTTTCGTCAGCTCGACGATTTCTTTTTCTCCACCGATGCGGCCTTGGCGAAGTTTGAATTCGTCGTAGATCGCGAAGATCGATGCCGGCGTCTTATCGGTAAAGACCGCGAGTTTCGTCAATTCGATCGGCGAGTGCGCGGAGGTCCACTTCCGCGATGAAGGCACGAGCCCTTCGTACGCATCGACGACCGCCTGGGCATCCACGTCCGCGATGATCGAGACTTTCGTGAGTTCCGCGATGGAATCGCTGTTCAGCTTCTTGCTGAGTTTCTTTTCGAGTTCCGTGAATCGCTCGACGACGAGTTCGACTCGTTTGTTCGAGATCAGGGAAGCTTTCGTCAGTTCGGCCACGATGAATGGACTCGACCACGTTTTCCGCGTCGAGCGGATCTTCTCGTAGCGAGTAAGCACGTCGAATGGCGTGATTTCCTGGCTTTCGTTTACGGCGATGTAGGCCGAGTCACAAAATTTAGAGATCGCGCGCGACAGCGTAGGTTCGCCCGTCATGCCCTCTGAAAAATGAAGTCCGTCGCTCGCAAGCTTGGGGGAGCTCGAGCAACCCGATAGGGTTACCGCGATCCCGAGAATCCCTGAAAAAAACGTCCCAAACTTCAGCGAGTTCTTGTTCTTAGCCATAACAAGTCCTCTCGATGATTAGCCTAACTCTGAAGATATCTGAATGAGACGCACCGCGTAATAGGTCATTCCCGACCCTCCTCATTCCATTCGGGAATCCGACAGCGGCCGACTACTTAAAGTCGGGAAAGCTTTCTTTCAGGTAAGTCACATTCGCCTGGGACTTCAGGATTTTCGCTTTTACGTCGTCGAGCTTTGGCCCCGAAATTCCGCAGCCGGTGAGGCGCGCGAGCTTTTCGGTCGTCGATGCGCCGAAGGCGACTTCGGCGGCGTAGAGTTTTTCGAAGTTCGACTTTTCCGGTGCGCCCTTCGCGGTCGTTTCGAGCGCGAGCTTCGCGTTTTCGGCCTTCGTGATATCGCCGAGTATTCCGTCGATCGTGCCCGTATCGCATCCCGAAGTTCTGGTGCCTAGATCGGTCTTCGGAGCCGCGGTCAGGCTTACGCCGGATTTCGTGCAGCCGGCGAAGAGGCTGAGGGAGAGGCAGAGAACGAGGAGAGAAGCGCGGCTTCGATTTGCGATCATATGCATTTTTATCATGAGCGCGCCGCGTAGCGAAAGCCGATTGCCCGTGGCTTGAGGTCGAAGCGGAGCGGCCCACCTGCGAAATAAGGGAGGAAGTAGTTCGCGACCTCCTCTCTATAGCGGGCGGGATCCGGGGCGGCTGCTTCGGCGTGGAGGTAGCGCGACTGGGACAGGAGGTGGCCGAGAAATGCATCGAGGGAGAGGATCTCGATCCATTCGGGGCGATCATCGGCGAAGGTGGACCACGCCACACTTTCACGAAAGGGGGCTAGGAGATCCGAGAGGGTGCCTCGCGGTTTTTGGACGGGCGCCTTCCATTCGAGATTGAAACGCCTACGCGTGACTTCGGCGAGATTCGGATGGTCGAGGCATTTCGGGAACTGGTATTCGAATACGAAGAGGAGGCCGCCGGGTTTCAAGACCCGTTCGGCTTCCGCGCGTGCCCGCGCGAGATCGAACCAGTGAATTGCCGAGCCGATCAAAACAAGCTCGACCGCGGCGTCTTCGAGGGGAATCTTTTCGGCCGAGCCCACCCGGAGGTCGACGCCCGGGTAAGTATCCGCAAAACTCTCGCGAAAGGCGGCGATCATCGCCGGGTCGGGGTCGACTGCGAACCCCGACCCGGCGAGCCCGAGTCTTAAAAACGAGACCGTCGACTGGCCAGCGCCGCAGGCAAGATCGAGAAAGACGGGCGAGCGGCTTCCGAGTTCGCGCTCGAGTGTCCGAAAGACCGTGCGCGGGTAAAGTGGCCGGGCATCGCGGTAGCGATCAGCGCTGAATTTCGGGGAATTCGAGGGGGGTGGATTCGTTAATAGTTTCGACATAACGCAAAGCGTCGTTTTTTACAATCTGAGATCGACACCCTGCTTACCGCGATGTTTGCACTTCGGGAAGTCGGGTAGTAGGGTGCGCAGGCATGAAGATTTGGGGAAACCGGTTGGTAGGCGCTTGTGTACTCCTCTGCCTTTTCGTCGGCGGGGCGCTTTCCGCATCCGCTGCCGAATCGAGCCTCGAGAATTGGATCGTCGCGCAGACGAATCGGTCCCTTCAGCGGGTGTATCTCGCGATTAGCCCGCCCGATGGCGCACGCGGTTCCGTGATGGCGTCGCCCTCGCGCGACCAACCCGACTATTACTTCCACTGGATTCGTGATGCCGCGCTCACCATGCGCGAAGTCTGGAACTTTCGGGCGGCGAATCCGGTCCAAGCGCGGAACACGCTGATCGACTACGCGATCTTCTCGCGCCGGAACCAAGACACCGACAATCGATCGGGAGCGGCCGATGCCTGGGGACTCGGTGAACCGAAGTTCGAAATGTCGGGCGCGGCTTTCGATCAGCCATGGGGCCGCCCCCAAAACGACGGTCCCGCGCTTCGCGTGCTCGCCCTCCTCGGCTTGGCCGACGACATGATGATGACCGGTCAGCAAGACTTCGTTCATAAATACCTCTACGCCCTGGAATTGCCGGCCCACACGGTGATTAAAGGCGACCTCGAGTTCGTCGCTCACCACTGGCAAGATCCTTCGTTTGATCTTTGGGAAGAAGTGAAGGGCGACCATTTTTACACTCGCATCGCTCAGTGGCGTGCCATGGACGAAGGCGCGACCTTCGCCCGTAAGATGAAGGATCCCGATGCGGCCGTGTTCTACGCGCAGCAAGCCGGGCTCATCATGGATTCCCTCGATAAGTTTTGGTCGAGCGGAAAAAATTATCTGGTTGCGACCCGGAACTGGGTGGGCGGTCACGATCCGAGCGAAAAGGCTTCCGGCCTCGATATCGCGATCGTTCTCGGGGTGCTCCATGCGGGCCGAGCCGGCGCTCCGTTCTACGTCGACGACGACCGCGTGATCGCGACGGTAAACGAACTCGTCTCCGCATTCGATTACCAATACGCGATCAATCGCGACAAGCTGAACGACGAGGGTCTTCCGATGGCTCCGGCGATCGGCCGCTATCCTGAAGATCACTACGACGGCGAAACCACAAACGGTCTTGGGAACCCCTGGTTCCTCTCGACCCACGCGATGGCGGAATACTTCCTCCGTCTCCGAGGCCAAATTCAGGCGAAGGGTTCGGTTAGCGTCACTGCGGTTTCGCGCCCATTCTTCGAAGCGCTCACGCGTTCGAATCTTTCCGCAACTAAACGAATTCGTCTCGGCGACCCCGCTTACGTAGACGTATTACAGGCGCTTCAAGATAGAAGCGACGCTTTCATTCGCCGTGCGAAATTCCACACGGGTGAGAGTGGCCACCAGTCCGAACAATTCAATCGGGTTCATGGCCAAATGCAAAGTGCCCGCGATCTCACTTGGAACTACGCCAGTTTCTTGAGCCTTCGACGTATTAGAGAGAAAAATCATGACTAATTCCCAGACTAAAAACCCTTACCTCCGCTCGTTGATGATGATTACGAGCCTCTTCTTCCTTTTCGGCTTCATCACCTGCCTGAACGACATTCTCGTTCCGCACCTGAAGCAAGCCTTCACGCTGACCTACACCCAGGCGACGCTGATTCAGTTTGCATTTTTCTCGTCGTACTTCGTCGTTTCGATTCCGGCTTCGCGTTTCTGCGAAAATAACGGATATCAGCGCGGCCTTTACACCGGTCTCGGAATCACCGCGCTCGGCGCCCTGGGATTCCTTGCCGCCGCTCACTTCGTGACGTTCGGACTCTTCCTGGGTTCGCTTTTCATTCTCGCCGCTGGAATCACCCTCATCCAAGTCGCCGCGAATCCGTACGTGACCCTTCTCGGTCGTCCGGAAACCGCTTCGAGCCGCCTGACGGTCGTTCAGGCGTTTAACTCACTCGGCACCACGGTCGCGCCACTCGTCGGATCGGCATTTATTCTTTCGACGACGACGGTCGACGCGCTCCCGATTTTTTATCTCATCATCGCGATGGCGCTGGTCGGTCTCGCGGTATTCGTCGCGGTAGCGAAATTCCCTTCATTCAAGTCCACGAAAACCGAAGATGCTCCGTGGTCCGAACTTTTTGCGAATCGCCGACTCATGATGGGATGTATGGGGATCTTCACGTACGTCGGCGCGGAAGTCGCGATCGGCTCGCTCCTGATTAACTACCTAGGAACCACTCACGTTCTTTCGCTCGAGCCCGCCGTCGCTGGACGTTACGTCTCGTTCTACTGGGGTGGCGCAATGGTCGGTCGGTTCCTTGGAACTCCACTTCTCGCGAAGTACAAGCCAGGTACGATTCTTCAGTTCGCCGCGACCGGTACGATCATCTTGACTGCTCTCTCGATTTTCGGAACGGGTGAGTTTGCAATGTGGACGATCCTCACGGTCGGCCTCTTTAACTCGATCATGTTCCCGACGATCTTCTCCGAATCGATCAGCGGCCTGAAGCGCGGAACCGAAAAGGCTTCCGGACTTCTCTGCATGTCGATCGTCGGTGGCGCGATCGTTCCGCTATTCCAGGGCGTGATGGCCGACCGGATGGAACTCCGTTGGTCGTACTTCCTCCCGATCATTTGCTACGCGTACATCTGGATGTTCGCGGGTTACGTTCGTGCGAAGTCGCCATCGGCTACTCCGGCAGGAGCCACGAATTCCGCTTTGACCGCTTAATTTCACGCCCCATGAAGACTACGATTCGATTGTTCACGATCCTTTTCATTTCGCTTGCGAGTGTTTCGGCACACGCGTCGTCGACTCCGGTCGATAACCTGCTCGCGTTCTTTGGAAGTACCTGTGCTTCGAATCAAGGGGGATGGACCCAGGCCGCGCTCGGGAAGGCCTCTGCGTTACGGGCCGCGCTCGAGGACATCAAGGCGGATCCGGATTGCGCAGCCCTTTCTGCGGAATCGCTTTCCGCGACTGCGATCTCGAATTCACTCGCGATCCTGAACCAGCAAGTCGTAAACAACGCGTCGGATATCTCGCTCGCGTCCCAAGAGCAGGCCGTTCTCTCCTCGATGGCTTACGTCAAGGATCCGAAAGGGATCAGTGATCTTCAGGTGCTCTTGTCGAAGATCGATGCGAAGAGCGTTTCGACCCAAGCGAATGAGCGACTTTCGGTTCAAGCCACGGCCGCGAGCCAGCTAATCGCGTCTACGCATGGTCTTGTCACCCAAGCGCTGAACAA
>JBBQMV010000167.1:0-6249 GCA_038329315.1 Bdellovibrionia bacterium
CGCTCGACCGCGATCTTGCCCATCTTCGAGGTGATCTTTCCGTTTTCGTCGGCCTGGAAGCCTTGAACCTTATAGTTATCGGCGTTGATCAGGTTTCCGTCCTTATCGAAGTGGAATGCGCCCGCGCGAGAGAACGCGCGGCCGTCTTGGCCTTCGACGACGAAGAATCCGTCCCCTTGGATCGCGAGATCGGTGACCGACTCCGTTTGAAGGAGGGAACCTTGCGAAAAGATCGGGTTAACGGCCGAAAGCTTCGTACCGCGTCCGATTTGGTTACCGCCCATGATCCCCTTGAGGGACTTAGCGACCACGTCGCTAAACTCCGGACGGGAAACCTTGTACCCCGTGGTGTTCGCGTTGGCGATGTTATCGCCGTAGATCGAGAGCGCTTCGCCCTGACCCGTAAGACCCGTAACCCCAGTATACATAGATGAAAGAATACCCATGAGACGCCTCCTTGCGCATATGGTGGCGGCGAGGAGAACGAGCACGCTCCGGTGCCCGCTTTATTCTTTCGAGAGACTTTAAGGAGGCAGAGTTCAATCAGAACTCTGTGAAGACTTCCCGCAATGGGTCCAGTCACTTTTCCTTACTCATCTACCGAAATATCCTGCCGTATTTTATCTACTCTGCTCACTCCCGGAATCCTCGAGCAACGCTCGTAAAACTCCGGCTTTCACTTCTATTTAAACGATGACTGCTCCGTCGATATTCGTAAACACGTTGCCCGTAAGGCTCTGTTTATCCATCGCCGTGATCACCGTCCGATTCTTAACGTTCACGATCAGTGCGGCATCATTCGTAAGAACCAAGGTATCCTCGATTCCTTTCGCTTCTGCCTTATCGATCGCGTCGGTTACCTTCGACATCGTCGCCGAATCCAACGTAATCTTCCGCTCTGCCAACCGTTGCGACGCGTGCGCCGAAAACTTCAACGGTTGTTTGATCGAGCCGAGGTCTTTCTTCAGACCACCGGTACGATCGAGAGCCGGTGATTCTAGCTCTTTTCCGAGCCCCTTGCTATCCGCTTTCCCTACGCTTGGATTTCGCGTCTGGTCTCGGACTTCAAGGGTTGAATCCATGACGTGATCGAAGTCGCTCTTTACGCCTTCCGGCTTCTTCTTCTCGAGTTTGTCGCTTTCGATGCGACTACCCGGAACCGAAGTTACGTTTGGGTAAAGGAACGGACGATCTGCCATGTTGGCACCCTATCCTTTCTTACATTCCTAGTTTTCAAAGATACGAACTACTACTAACCTTGATTATTATCGCCGGAAGAAAACCCACTTGGGAAGCCTTTTTCGGCTGGATTTTCATTTTTTTCGGGGGTCGGATTTTTCCCAACGGAAGTTTTTGCCGCTTCGTAGGCCTCTAGTGCTTTACGGGCCTCCACGTTCAAACCGGCTTTCGCAGGAGCTGCACCCTCTTCAGGTTTCACGGCATCGCTCGTGATGCCTTGGCCCTGCATCGCGGAAGCCATCGAACGCGCGCCCGGAATGGCCGGAGCTTCTGCGCCACCGGCCGAATCGATCCGAATCACGTTGCGCATCGTAATTTTCGATGGCGAGTTCGGATTCCCGACGAGAAGCAAACCTTCTGGCCCGTCGAATGCGACGCCGACGACCTTCGCCTGGCCCTTCGACTGCATCGCAATCGCCCGTCCACCCGCGTCGACCGCTTCAACTTTGAAAATAAAGTTTCCAGGTTTCGTGGTCATCCCGTTCGTCTTCGCACCGTCCCAGACGAAAGTGTTTTCGCCGGCTTTTTGGGGTCCGAGATCCTTTTCGAGAATCGTTTCACCTTGCTCGCTGATGATTTTGAGCTTCGTCTCTTTCGAAGGACGATCGAGCGTGTAACCGAGCGAGGCCGTTTCGTTATCGCTCGCATGGGAAAAACGCTCGCGGTCGATCGTAATCGTCTTCCCGATCAGACCGGTCATTGCGAGTCGCTCGAGCGGCTGATTTGCGTTCGCCATCTTCGACATCGAAGTATTCATGTTCTGGAGCTGTTCGACGCTGGCGAACTGGGCCATCTGGGTCGCCATCTCTTCGGCTTTGAACGGATTCGTCGGATCTTGGTTCTTCATCTGCGTGATCATGATCCGCAGGAAGTCGTCTTTTCCGAGGGTCTTCTTAATTTCGCGCGGCTTATCGGGTTTCGCGCCGTATTGAGTTTGAATTTGCTTCCAAAGGTCTCCGAACTTCTCGTTACCGGCAGATTCCTTCGCATCTTTTTGTCCACTCAGCAGGCCACCTGCGCCGCCCGGCGTGGCGATATCTTCGCCCACATGGACGTCGGGAGCCGGCCCTTGAAGAGCCGCTGCGCCTTTCATGTTCGTACCGCTAATTCCTTGCATGGACTGAACTCCTGACATTTCGTTTTTAGATCTAGAGTGGCATGACCCTCGGGGAAGCATCGCTCCCCCGAGGTCATCCTAAAATCATGCCATTACGTCGAGTCGCGAATTGGCCGACGCTCTCGCGGAGGCTCCACTCGCATTCATCGCGGCAATCCGTGAGGAGATGCCCCGAGGAACTGCCCGATCGTTTCCGGTATCCGCCGAACGCGAAGAGCGATCTTCGCTTCCGTTGAAGCCGTCCATCGATTGCTGCCGATTCGGAGTGTTTCCGTCGAAGCCCGCGAACGTTTGATTTCCGTTATGCGACTGTCCGGAGTTCTGACCGAGGTCGGAACTCGTCGAAGTCGTAGCGAGCGTGACGTCCACGCGTCCGAGCGCAAGACTCTGCTGGGCGAGAGAATCGCGAAGAGCGCCTAAGCTCTCTTCGATGACTTTCTTCGCGGCAGGGTCATTCGCTTGAACCTTCAGGCCGACGTCCTTACCGTTCGTCGAAATGCGGATCACGAGCTCACCGAGGTTACCCGGATTAAGCCGAATTCGCATATCGCCGCCACCGGCAGCCGTCATTCCCGAAATTCCGTTCGCGACGTTACGGAGCGACTCGGAAGTGAGTCGATCGCGCATCATAGCTCCCGGAACGACGTGTCCCGTGATCGTTTGCGGCCCCGCTCCTGCGCCGAGTTCACCCGGATGGGACGCCATAGTGAGTGGCGTTCCGTTCGGATAGAACGTATCGGTTTGGAGTTTCTGATCGTCTTTCGAGAGGCGTAGGCCTCCTTCGTGACGTCCACCCTCCGTCTTCATTACGGCAAGTCCGCCCGGTATGATTTCGAGAGTTGGCGGGGTGGCTACATTCGTGGCTACATTCCCGGAGACGTCCGCTTGCGCGAAGTCTCCGTTTATTCCCGCAAGCGCCATCGGCGGCCGACCATTCGATCGTCCACCCAGACCACCTGCATTTCCACCTTGAGCCCCGGCTGCCGCCTTCGCTCCTTGGAGTGCTGCGAGAAATTCCGCACCACCCAGAACCGTTGGCACCCCTTTTACCGGGTTACCATCCGCATCGACCTGGGCACTTCCTACGGAATTGCCAGGTTGATTCGTCCGAACGCTTTCGAGTTCCCCGCCTAATGCAGCGATTGCGGAATCGAGGCCTTGCAGCGTCGAATCGGCCGCTTGTTTCAGTTGTGTTTCGTCCCCTCCCTGAGCCTTCACCTGAGCGACCAATTTTTTCAATTGCTCGAGACTCAGTTCTCCCTTCATTGCGGGAGTCGGCTTACCTCCGGAAGTTCGCACCGCTTCGATTTCCTCGGGGGCCGGTTGATTGCCCCCCGCGAAAACCCAGCGCGAACCCCACGGTTGATCGGGTCCAGCGACGAACGCACCGGCGATAGGGCCGTTTGCGCTTTGTTGTGCTTTTGCCTGAAACAGCGACGCGATAGTCGGAGCCGGAGCTCCGCCTTGGTTAGCGGCAACTGCCGCCTCCGCTTTCGCAGCGTTAGCCGCGGAAGCTTTTCCTTGGGTCGACAGCGCGACTTGATCGGCGAGCTCTTGGCCTTTAGGGCCTTGAACTTCACCGGCAAGATCCCCGAGGGCCTTCGGATCTGGGGCCGGAGCTTTTTGAGCATTCAAAGTAGTCGCGAGAGTGCCGTCGAATGACGACTCTTCTCCGGGAACTTTCTTTTTAGCGCTTTTCGGCTGCGGTTTCCCTTCCGAGGGCTGGTTCGGGCTGTCGGCTGCTGACAGCGTCGGTATGAGATTGTTTGAGATTTCCATTTTCTTCACCTCCCTTCACTCTATTTGTGGTCTCAGCCGCGCCAATCGACGCGGTACTTCTCGATTTCACCCGGACCACTCCGGCGAGTTTTTCTGCGAGCGGAGCCGATTTAGCCGGATCCATTGCAGCGAGAATTTTTCCAAGTTTTACGGAAGAAAGCCGAGCCATCGCTTCTACGGCGAGGCGCTCATCAACCTGCGCGACGATCGCCGCCGCGGACTTCGGACTCATCGATTCGAAAGTTTCGACCAGCTTCCCGATCTTCTCTTCGCTCTTCGAGTCGCCGAGATTTTGGGCTTGTTTGATTTCGTCGCGCATTAGGTCTAGCTTCTTGAGCTCTTCCGCGACTGCACTTTCCTTAGCGGAAATTTCGTCTTCGCGCTTCTTCAGATCGGCGTCCCGCTTCGCGAGATCCTTCTTCAGTTCCTGAACGTCGGCGATCGAGGCCTCGTCAGTCAAACACCCGCCCTTTTTTGCGACAGTCTTCGGAGCCTCCACCGGCGCAGGCGATTCGCTCCCTTTTGCTTCCAGGACTTCCTTCGCGGAATCTTCGGCGAATGTCTCGGGGGCGTCGTTCGTTAGAGTCGTCACAAAAAGGCTTCCGGCGCCGACGAGGGCTGCGAGCACGAAAATCGCGCGGGCATCGAACTTCAGACTGCGGAGAAGATTTTTCAGATTTCCCATTAAGCGATATCACTCCACTCGGATTCCTCGTCCAAACGCAGACGAGAGACATAGACTTCTTCAAGTTCTTTTTGTTCGCGCTTACGGAGCGCAACTTTAAATTCGGCGTAGGCCTTTTCGCGAAGGAGTTCGATCGCGCGGACGGCGCGCTTCGCGAGAATCACTTCTCGTAGCGCTTTCTCGACGAATTTACGTGCACGGAAGATCGCCTGGTCGGCTTGCACGAAACGCTGGCGATTCCCTTGAATGAACTCGTTTTCGATTTGAAACGCGAGAATCGGCTGGGGCGTATTCGCGAGAGCTTCACGGCGCAGTAGCGCGCGTTCGTTATCGTCGAGGAGACGCCGTTTAGCAGCCAGTGTTTCTTGGTATTTCGCTTGAGCAGCGGCGAGCCCGCGCAGAGCTTCTTGCTCTTTCGCACGCCTCACTCTTTCTACGGCCTCTAGGCGAAATCGGAATCTTTTCGTCATCGCCTTATGATTGTCTCTGACCACGCGGGGCGGCTCTAGACTGAATGTTTTGCCGAGACTATCCGGCCGGGTGGCGGGGATTTGACGCAAGCGTCGAGGTTCGGCTGGTTTAACGACGTTGCTGAGCAGCGCCGCTCTCGGCGACCCGACAGATCGCTCCCATGAGCGCGACGGAATCTTCGATATTTCCGGTCTCTTCTACCCGCTGGCGGAGAAACAGGTTAATCCGGTCGATGGCGATGATCGCCTGGTCGATCTTCGGGTTCGAACCCTTCGCGTAGGCCCCGATGTTGATCAGGTCTTCGGCTTGATTGTAGAGGGCCATCCACTCTTTGATCTTACCGGCATACTCCTGTTGGGCTTCGCCGGTCACCGACCGGAAAACCCGCGAGGCGGAAGCGAGGATATCGATCGCCGGGAAATGGTTCTTCTGGGCGATTTTCCGGGATAATACGATGTGGCCGTCGAGAATCGACCGTGCGGCATCCGCGATCGGATCGTCCATGTCATCGCCTTCGACGAGAACAGTGTAAAGACCGGTGATCGATCCCCCACCGACACCCGTACCGGCGCGCTCGAGAAGTTTTGGGAGCATCGAGAAGACGGAAGGCGGATACCCTTTGGTCGCCGGCGGCTCGCCGAGGCTGAGACCGATTTCCCGCTGAGCCATGCAGAACCGGGTCACCGAATCCATGAGAAGTAAAACGTCTTTTGTTTGGTCCCGGAAAAATTCGGCGATCGCCGCCGCGAGCACCGCGCCTCGCATCCGAAGCAGTGGGCTCTTATCGGAGGTCGCGACGATCACCACCGAGCGCGCGAGGCCCTCTTCACCGAGATCCCGTTCGATAAACTCGCGAACTTCCCGACCACGCTCCCCGATCAGCGCGATCACGTTCACGTCCGCCTTCGTCTGTCGGGCCATCATTCCGAGTAAAACCGATTTACCCACTCCGGAACCG
>JBBQMV010000168.1:0-6206 GCA_038329315.1 Bdellovibrionia bacterium
GAGAATCCGGAGACAAACACATTCGGGTGGCGACCGGGAAGATCCTCGTCCGCAGCTGAATAAATGGCGATGCCATTCCAATCCCCGATTTTCTTCGCGAAGAACGCATGACGGAGAATGAGAGGACTCACGAAGAGACTCGCGAGAACCCCGGCCGAGAGACCGGCGACCGTCAAAAGCACTACGGACAGCAGCTGGAATACGGGAAGCCATTCGTGGGCCGAAGTCCGGCCGATGAGAAGGACCCCCGAAGTCGTTCCCGCGACGAGGCCCGTAGCGGTAAGCGCGATCACGCTCCCAAATAGGATCATGTTCGAGATTTGGTTTCGCAGCCGGGAATGAAGGACGTCTTTGAGCGCTTCCATGCCTTAACCCTTTCGGTCGGGGCGCGTCGGCGCTGGATGGGTAAGCTCTGCCGAGCCCGATACCCAAATCATGGCTCCCGGGAACTGATCGGATATATTTCCGATATCGGCGAAAGTTCTAGGAGACATGCTTCATTTTTGGATTTCAGGCGGGGCCGCGGTCTTCGGTCCTGGAGCTCGGCTTAGAGTCGAAGCGAGGTCAACCGTTTTGGGTCTTCGCCAATATCGCCCGAGTCCAAGTTTGCGGCTTGCGGATTTTCCAAATGAATCCGTCGAGCACGTAATGGGTCGCTTGGGGCAGAGTCAGGAGCGCGACAAGGATCGCGGTGAGTTCGACGCCTGGGTGAAACCCGTAAAAAAGCGCATGAAATGCTGGAAAAAATGCGACGTGATCTTTCCAGATCCAGACGTCCCAGAGTCCTTCTTCGAGGTAGGCGAGTAAAATAAGGACGCCGAGATAGACTGGGATCATCGTGAAGGAGAAGAGTCGCAGGCTTCGCACCCGGAACGCCCCAAGAGAAAGCTCCCGCGAGGGTTCACGCTCGGCACCCGCACGGCCGGTAAGCCAAACGAGCGCGAGGTACGGCACGCCGTGCGAGATCACGTTCGTGAACGTAAAGATTAGGTCGCTATTAAAAACGACGATCCCGATATTCCAGCTGAGCGCCGTGCCGAGTACCCAGAGAATCTTCGGAGCGGCGAAGCGCCGACTCCGGATGGTCTCAGTCGTTTTCTCGATCGCCCAAGCGGCGGCGATTCCGAGGGTTAGGATTCTTGCGACGAACTCGACGATCGAAGGGAGCCCGGTAGTGAAATCGCCGGTGATAAACCATACGAAGTCGCGTGGGTGAGTGTGCCAGTAAAGAATCGGGTAGAGCGTCACCGCATAGATGACCGCGCGATCTAGCCGGGAAACTCCGGAGCAATCGCGCGCGCCGTAGAGGGCGAGGAATCCATATTGCTGCCGAATAAAATGGAAGACGGCGATGTAAGTGAGGACGCGCCAAAATAGCGCGGGGTCGATCGAATGGAGAATCGCGCCAACGGCCCAGGCAACGAGCGGAATCCAAACGAGGGCAGTGCGGTGCTCTTCGCGCTCACGTGGGTCGAGGTACGTTCGAAAAAGCGTCGAATAGACATGGGCGACGTCCACGAGCAGAACGAGGATGAACCATCCGTACGGGCCGAGACTCGGAATGTCGATGCCTTCATTCCGCGCGCGTAATCCGATGAACGTGGCGGCGATCGCGGTGATCCACGCCGGTCCGATGAGGAACGTAAGATCGAACGCAGGCGAACGAATCCAGCGGGACGCCTTAGGCTCTTCCACGGCGTTCCGTCCGGCCTAGGTCGGCGAGTACTTTCTTCGCGGCAAGAACGCCTCGGTACTGGGCTTCTTCGAAGAGGGACATTCCGGAGATATCCGAATGCGCGAAATGAATTCGACCGAAGGATTTTTCGAGGGCGGCCCGAGTCTTTCCGGAGAGATAACCCGGCGCAGGCGAAATCATTCCGTGACCCCAGACGCGGTAGTCGATCCGCTCGACGATCGAGCGGATTTCTGGATGCATCCGCTCGAGGTCGTTCAGAATCCGTTCGCGCCATTCGTAGGGCGTGACTTTCGATGCCGCGATCCGAGCTTCGCGAGGAGCAAGCTCCGTGAGCGGCCAGTAGTGGGTAAGCACGCTTCCGCGGGCGATCGTATCCGTCTGGTGGGTGGCGACGACGTAGCCGAGCGAATCGGAGTAGTAACTTACGTTATCCCAAGCGGTGAGCCCGGCTCGCCCCTCGGCGCTCGTTTCCGGAAGATCCGTTACGGTGAGATTCGCCACCATCCAGGGAACATAATGCGCGGTCTCGCCTAACTCTTTACCTTCGATCGCGACTCGCGCCGGTTCGGGAAGGATTCGATTCGCGACGAACCGCGGGGCAGCGACGACGACGCTCTTCGCGAGGATCTGTCGGCGTTCGCCTGTCGTACCTTGCGAAGTCGTGACGAGCGTATCTCCGCCCGGCATCGGTGTGAGTTCGGTCGCGATGACTCCAGTGCGGATCTTTCCGGTCGCAAGTCCCCGGAGCTTTTCCGCGAGGTGACCGTTTCCTTCCGGCCAGGTCAGAATCGCCGACGATTCGGCATTCGCCGCGATCCCGCGTCGGGCGGCGTGGTAGTGAATTCCGGCCCAGGCGGAAGTCGTGTCCGATCGCCCGCCAAAGTCGTCGCGACAAGCGTAGTTCATGTACCAACGGAGCGGTTTCGAGTGGTAACCTTTTCGATCGAGCCAGTCGGTCATCGATATCCGGTCTAAACCCTCGACGGCTTTAGCGGTGAATCGCTCGTGCGAGCCCTCGGCGATTGGGATCGCGAAGAGGGGCTTACCATCCTTCCCTCGAAGGTCGCCGAATACACGCATGTCTTCGAAAAACGCCTGGATCTCGACCCGCTCGGCTTCCGTCAACCCGATTCGCGGTAGAATTCCTTCTTGGAAGCGTCCCTCGATCCAGAGTCGCTCGACGTCGTCGTGGCAAATCGCCATCTCGTCGAAAATAGGTAGTCCCTTGGCGTCTTTACCGAGGATGATCCCGATCTCTTCCAGAAAGGTGTGGACCCAAACCGATTCGACGTTTGGAATCGGTAAGTAGTGAGCACCCCAGGGATAGGCGGAGGTCGCGTTTTCGCCGGAGGAAGAATTTCCGCCTGTCCGTTCCTCGAGCTCGAGGAGGACGTAGTCGGAAACGCCGTTTCGAGAGAGCCACCAGGCCGTCGAGAGACCCGCGATTCCGCCACCGATGATGACGACGGGCACCTGCTCTTCGTCGGCCGAGAGCGTCGCGCTCCCGGTTTGTGGGAAGTGGCCATCCCGAAAAAAATGTCCGAGAGCGGCGTTCGGTGAATGCTCCGAGATCGGAATCGCGGTGAAACGGAGCTGCCGAACGAGATGGCGCCATGGAAAGACGGCGACGAAAAGAAACCCGGCAGTTCCGATCAGAAAGTCGCGGCGAGTAGGTGAGCGGAGTGCGCCCGGTTTAGTGGAGGTAGGCTTCCCACTCATTTTCGAAAGTCCGTACGAGAATTTGGTTATTCAGCCGATTCACCGCGTGGGCATAAACCGGATCGCTCGACCGCATATCGGCCGGAAATTGAAGAAGAAGGGGCGCGATTTCGCGGGAGAGGTACTGAAGACCGACGGGGTAACTTTCCGGGATTTTCCAACCGCCGAGATCGCCGAGGACGTACCCCCACTCGCCGAAGGATGGCACATTCGTATGGTAGGGGTGGGTGCGGAATCCCACTGCGGCGAGCGTGTTCTCGACGATTTGGAACGAGTTCTTCGCGACGTAGGGCGAAGTGCTTTGGATCACGACGGCGCCGTTCGGCGTCACCGCGCGACGGAGCTCGCGATAGAAGGCGTCCGAGTAGAGCTTTCCGATCGAAAAGTTCGACGGGTCGGGAAAGTCGACGATTACGAAATCGAAAGTTTTCTGGTTCGCACGAAGCCAAACAAATGCGTCAGCATTTGTGACTTTAAGTTTCGGATTCAGTAGCGAATCTTGATTGAGCTTGCGAAGAACTTCGTTCGTCGAGAAGAGCCGGGTCATTTCGGGATCGAGGTCGACTAACTGGATCGATTCGATCGTCGGGTACCGAAAAACTTCGCGAGCGGCGAGACCGTCGCCACCCCCGAGAATCAGGACGCGCTTCGCGCCAGTAATCCCGGATAGACCCATATGGACGAGCGCTTCGTGGTAGCGGTATTCGTCGCGGGAACTGAACTGGAGGTTTCCGTTTAGATAGAGCCGAAGATCGTGCGGCGCTTGGGTGAGGACCATCCGCTGATAGTGGGTTGCCTTCGTGTAGACGACGCGATCCGGAAACGAGGCAGCGTCGGCGAGACCCATGATCGACTCGCCGAAGATGAATCCGATGACGAGGAAAACCAGCGCGAGAATTCCACCGATCCGCAGAGCGTGGGTCGAAGGAAGTTGGCGGCGAAAGAGGTGGAGAGTCCAGAGCGCGACGATGACGTTCAGCATACCGAAAAGAAAGGCCGAACGAACGAGGCCAAGGTGCGGAACGAGGACAAGTGGAAAGATAAGGGAGGCGAGCAGCGCGCCTACATAGTCGACAGTGAACACCTTCGAGACGAGATCCTTGAAAGCATATTCCTTGCGGAGAATCCGCATGAGGAGCGGGATTTCGAGCCCGACGAGCGTTCCCGTGAGCATGACGAGCGCGTAGAGTAGAACGCGGACGGAGGCGACGTGCTCGAACGCTGCGAAGAGGATCGCCGCCGAACTTCCACCGACGAGCCCGACTAAGATCTCGACTCTTATAAAGACGCGCGAGAGATCACGAACGACGAACTTCGAAAGGTACGACCCGATCCCCATCGAGAAGAGGTAGCATCCGATGATCGTCGAGAACTGGGTGACGGAATCACCCAGCAGATAACTCGCCAGTGCGCCGGCGATGAGCTCGTAAATCAGTCCGCAGGTCGCGATTACGAAGACTGAAAGCAGTAATACGAACGCGGGCGATAGAAACGTCCGATCGTGAGAGTGCTTCAGTTCGGCCGCGGAATTAACCATGAATCGCGCTCGCGATGATCTGGGCGATGGCGAGTGCCATGGCACCGACGACGATCGCGACGGCAACGTTCTTCTCGACCCGAATTTCGTTCCAGAGGTGGCCGGGAGTAATCTTATCGAATACATAGAACCCGAGTCCGAGTGCAACGAGGCCGATTCCCGAGTAGATGACGGCGGCGATGATATTTTTCAAACCTAAGGCTTCCATATTCATTCTCCTATTTGTGGTAAGCGCGAGGCCCCATTGGGCTCCATCGGCCAGTCGTGACAGAACTCATTAAGCTATATCCGCGAGACGAAGCGACCGCGGCCGCAAAAATTAAAAGCGTTCCTAAGTAGAGATAAAGTTTCTTAGTCATCGTCGCTATCTCCATTATCGGTTCCTGCGTAATCGCTATTCGACCAGCGTTCCGACTCGAAAGACGCGGCTCGGAAGTAGAACCAGAGCGGAACCACGCTTAACAGTAGCCACGCGAGAAGGAAGTTCGAGACGACCGGTACTCCGCGCGTGGCCCTCAGGGAGTAGGTCGCTTGAAAAGGGGCTCCGTTAGCCCCGGATCCGCCGGTCGGCGTGAGATTCATGTGGTAGGTGCCGGGACCGACACCGGTTTCGAGATCGTTCGAACGGGGCGAGCCTTCGCTCCAGTCGCCGTCGGAATCGTATCCTGACCAATACTCGGTTCCGAGCTGCATATCGTGGGCTTCGCCCGTCGTATCGTTTACGAGATCGACGTCGACATCCAAAAACGAGTTTCGAATATCGGAATCCATATCGAGTTCGAGGTTCCCGCCGCCGCCAGGAATTTCGAAAGGTTCGGTCTTCACGATTTTATCTAGAGATGTCGAATCGTAATGAAGCGTCTGCGAGAAGACCTGCTTCTTCGCGCTCGCAGCTTTGTGGAAGACGAGAAGTGCGAAGAGCACCACGGAAAACACGAGCCACATTTTTCGTAGCCCGATCCATTTCTCGCGATACGGATTCGGTTGGTTCGGGGCGACGCCGGTCGGGTAAGGAAGTCGGACTGTGAGTTTAAACGCGTCCCCGAGCGCTGCGGGCGTGATGTATTCGCAGCGTGACCATATCCGTTCGGTGCCATTCGTTTCGCAGGAAAGAAGATCCGGTGGATCGACATAGTCAGCGAGTTTCGAAGTATCGCCCTTTTTTACGCGCCAGTAAAACTCGCCGAGCACGAAGTCCACGATCGCATCGGTATTCTGGAAATGGGTAAAAGTACGGCCGCCGAAAGTCGCGCG
>JBBQMV010000169.1:0-6204 GCA_038329315.1 Bdellovibrionia bacterium
TAGGGAGTGAGTACCGAGTACGCCGGATTCAGATCTTCGATCTCTTCCCCCACACTGGACACTTCGAAACGCTCGCGTGGCTGAGTCGGTAACGCGACGGAAAAGACCGAGCCCTTTCCGGGCTCGCTTGAGACGCCGAGCTTCCCATGGTGGGCGGTGACGATTTCGGAAGCGATGTGGAGGCCGAGTCCCAATCCCGAAATCCCGGTGCCTTCGGCGGCGCGTTCGAATTTTTTGAAAATCCGTTCGAGGTCGTCGGCGGCGATCCCGGGGCCCTGGTCCCGCACTTCGAGCCGTACGATTTCGCCTTCGCGACGGACCTGAATTTCGATTGGCTTGCCCTTGCCGTACTTGAGCGCGTTTTCGACGAGGTTCGTAATGACTTGTTCGATCCGAATCGAATCACATTCGCACTCGACGGATTGGCTAGCGTCGAAGGTGATCACGCATCCGGAAAGTTCGATTTGGGGTGCGAGGTTATCGAGCGCGGCCTGAGTGACGGCGACGAGATCGACCCGATGAAGTTCGAGGCTCAGCCGACCGGACGCGATCCGCGAAACGTCGAGCATGTCGTTAATTCGGTGATTGAGCCGCTTCAGATGGGGGGTGAGACGGTCGAAGTACTTTCGGAGGGCTTCGGGTGTGAGATCTTCGGGCTCGCCACGAATCGCTTTACGGCGAAAGGATTCCGCATGGAGCTCCATGAGGGTAAGTGGCGTCTTGAGTTCGTGGCTGCAGACCGCGAGAAACTGGTCGCGTGTAGTGATCGCGGAGCGGAGGTCTTCCTCGAGGCGCTTCTGATCGCTGATGTCGACGGCGACGCCGACCCACTTGATCACTTTTCCGGTGGCGTCGGTGATGGGCGCGGAACGGCGGAAGACCCAGCGGTAACTTCCGTCCTTGCATCGAAGGCGAAACTCCGCCTCATAGGCCAGCCCGAGCGATCCGGCGTTTTTCCAGCGGAGTAGGACTTCAGCCGTGTCGTCAGGATGGAGGACTTCAAGCCAACGTGCGTAGTCCATCTCTGACGGCGGGACGCCCGTGAAGGCTTCCCATTGAGAATTCGCGTAGATCATTTGTCCGCGCACGTCGCTCATCCAAACGATACTCGGCACGGTTTCGGAAAGGGCTTCGTACTCGGCCATTTGAGCCTGAATTTTTTTGGTGTCGTCGATGTCGGTGGCCGTACCGAAACGACGATAAAGTGTTCCTTCGGAGTCCCAGACGGGGTCCGAATGTGCGCGAAACCATCGGTATTTTCCGTTGGCTCCGCGCACCCGAAGTTCGGCGACGAGGGAAGAGCTCGATTCGCGGGCTCGGTGGTGCGTAGCGAGGCTGCTCTCCACGTCTTCGGGATGCATGACCTTGCGCCAGTCATCGTAGGAAACCTCGGCCTGCGAAAGGCCCGTGTACTTCGTCCATTCATGGTTGACGTATTCGACGGAGCCGTCTGGCCGCATGATCCATACGATCTGCGGAAGGCTATCGGCGAGCAACCGGAAGATCTCAATCGGGGTGCTGTTCGGGGAAGGAAGACGTAGATTAGGATGCGGTAGGCTCACCCTGAGAGGGTAGCGGAAAACATTCTTTTTTGCCTTTTGAAAATAGAAACCTAAATTTTACAGGTGAAGCCGAGGCTTTCGAGCTTCGACTTGATTTGGTCGAACACAGCTTGGCACTTCGTCTTGGTCATCGAGCAAGTGGCGACTTCCTTCACTTCGCCGGCTTTCGTGTAACTGACGACGTGGCCGTCGCCCTTCGCGACGATCTCGAGTTCGCGGGTATCGGAGCCTTTCGAGCAAGTCGCCTTATTAATCATCTCGCCCGCGGATTCGTCGGTCTTCGCGAGTTCGGCAGCATAGAGAGCGGTGGAGAATATGAGGAGGGCAACGGCGAGAAATCCGGTTTTCATGAAAGCTCCGAGTATAAAGGTTAGATCTAAAAACTAATCGATCCATGGGTGGAAATCCAGAGCCGAGGGCCGCTTCGGACCGCCTAACCCGAGGTGGGCGACTTGCGCGGCAAATCTCGCGGTTTCCGAACGATTTGAGAAGCGTTTGGGTGGGCGTGCTAGACTCCCCGGAATGCCTAATCTCGGGAATTTGAACGGCGACGACGCCGCAAAACTCATTCGATCCTCTTCCGCTTCGCTCCTGCGTGAGTGGAAGAAGCGATGCAAAGTGGAAGTCCCGACGGCCCGAAACGAGAGTAAGTATTCCCTCGAAAACTCGATGCCGAAGTTTCTCGAGCGCCTCGCGAAAACCCTGGAGCTTTCGCTGACCGCCGATCGACCCGAGGTGAACTCCGCGATCGAACGAGAGCTCGGGGAAGAACGGGCCGATTTGAGCGACTACACCCTCGACCAGGTGATTTACGAATATCAGGTTCTCCGTGAAGTTCTCGTTCAGCATCTCGAGGCTGAGCATCCGCTGAGGGTCAGCGTTCGCGCGATTCTCCATGCTTTCATCGATATCGGCGTTCGAAAATCCGCCGTTCGTTTCGCGGACGCGGGCCGGGAAGCGCTTCGTGAAGTCGAGTTAAAGCTCGCTTCCGAAAAAGCGAAACTCGATTTGATCTACAAAGACCAGTCGGTTCTTGTGGCCGATCTCCAAGCTGAGCGGGAGATTCGCGGGCGCTTCGTCGGCGCCTTAACCCACGATCTTCGGACACCGATGACGGCGGCGCGCATGAATGCGCAACTTCTCCAGCGAAAGGCGGCTCCTTCGCCCATGATCGACACTCTAACTGGACGGATCGTGAGAAGCATGGACCGCGCGGACCGGATGATCCACGATCTCCTTGATGCGAATTCGATCAAGGCGGGGGCCGGAATTCCGATCCTCGTCGAAGAATGTCGCCTCGACGAAGTACTCGATAGCGGGCTTCAAGAATTAGTCGAAGCGCACGGTCCGCGTTTTAACCTTCGAAACGATGCGGAAAAAGTATCCGGATTTTGGGACAGTTCCGGGTTGCGCCGGATTCTCGATAATTTGTCGGGGAACGCGATCAAATACGGAAGACCCCAAGGCCCGATCACCATCGCGCTCTCGCGGATTGACGGCGACGTCGAACTTGCCGTTCATAACGAAGGCAATCCGATTTCGGCGGAGGACCAGAAATCCCTCTTCGATTTTTACCGCCGAACCGAGTCCGCCCAATCGAGCGGACAAAAGGGATGGGGAATCGGCTTAACCCTGGTCAAAGGGATCGCCGAAGCACATGGCGGCTCGACGCGGGTGGAAAGTGATTCAGCTCGCGGAACCACCTTTTACGTTCGGCTTCCACTGGACGCGAGGCCGACCCATTGAACAGCGCCGATAACGCCGGTAAAACGGTCCTCGTTATCGAGGACGACTTCACGATTCGCGAAACCTTGAAGGAGGCGCTCGAGCATGAGGGCTACCTCGTCGCTACCGCGACGAACGGCCAAGAGGGGCTCGACCGCGTTCGGGCTGAGCCGCGCCCCTGCCTCGTCCTGGTCGATCTGATGATGCCCATCATGGGGGGGCGCGAGTTCCTTGACACCATCCTCGCGGACGTGAAGATAGCGCCGATCCCGGTGCTCGTCGTGGCGGCCCAGGCGAACGAGATGACGGCCGCCGGCGCCCGGGCCCATATGAAAAAGCCACCCGATCTCGACCTTTTAATGAAGATGGTCGCCCAGTACACCGCCGGAACTTGATGCGGACTTCTCGCGAGAAACGTGGTATTCTACCCCGATGCAAACCGTGATTCCTTCGATCAAACCCGTCGTGCGCAGTCTTGAAGATTGGGAAATCCTCCTCTCTCGCGCGCCGAAGCGTTCGAAGCTCGGAACCGAAGCGAAAATCGCGGCGATGAGAATCCGTGCGCCGATGGGTGTGAAGCCGGTCGAGACCTTTGCCGGTGTTTCGGCAGTCGCAGGCTTTCGTTTGAAAACTTCGATCGAGTCCGTCCAGTAAGCTGGATGACGCGAAGTGATATTTGGATCGAAGCCGTAGGCTTCCGCTCCTGATCTTCCATTGGACGCGGAAAGCCAAAGATTGATAAACTCGGGAGATGATCCCGAGGACTCGATTGAAGACTTTCGGAGTCGCGCTACTCCTAGCGGCGGCGCTCGGCGGATGCGCGACGTCCGAAGAAGTTCCGTCGGGTGGGGTGAAGGCTTCGGAAGAATTTTCACTCGAGAAGGTCTTCACGACCGGCACTGCGGTCGGGTGTCGGCAGATGTTCGATACGTACTGTAACTCGCTCCATTCGCCCGCAGCCCAAGGAAATATATCCGTCGGAAGCGGGCCGCATGCCTCCCAGGTCTACCAAGGCCGGACGAAGAACGATTTCAGCGCCGCCTTCTATTTTTACGCACGTGCGAAACTTCGCGCGCGCGGCCAACTTCCCTCGGATTTTCGGGCTGCTCTCGAATCTCAGGATTATTTCGGGAAGCTCGATCGCATTTTGAATCGCCCGCCGAAATCCCAGATGACAGTCGCCTCCCGGGTGGAGTTCCTCCGCCTCGAGAGCGACGCGGAAGTGATCTGGACGACCGCGCTTCGGGAGACCGTGCTGAAGCGAATGGAAGCGAAGTATCGAGGTTTTCACCGGCTGCGCGAAGATGCGATCCCGCTCGAGGAAGCGGTCACTCGCGTGCGCATCCGGAACGAACTCATTTCCGATGTCGCGCGGATTATCTGGAGCTCGGACCCGAACTGGAAGACGGTCGAATCGAGTTTCGAAATCCTGCGCCGGCATTTTCTTCTCGTGATTTCGGAACTCGATATTCCCGAAACGGTTCGGGTTTCGTGGACGGAGCGGATGAAGTCGGTACAGCTCGCGATTCCGGGAACGATACCGGAGTCTGCAGAATCCGATTGCTCGTCGACCCAGGTGAATGCGTACTACTACGCGCATCTGAACGTGATGACGGTTTGTGCCGGCGACTTTAATACCGAAGGTATTCTCCAAACGGTCGCTCACGAACTCGGGCACGCCCTCGACCTCGATCGTTCGCTTTACCTCGCGGCCCGGAATTCGACGCTCGGGCAGGGGATGCTGGCCTTACGCGGTCAGGTTTGCACACGGAATCGGCTGTCCTGTTCGGACTGGACGAAATTTAAAGCGTCGCTCGATCCGCGTCTCGGAGAAATCGCGGCCTATAAACCCGAGATGATCGACCTCCAAAAATGCCTTCAGCGACGGCCAGCTCTGAAGGTCGCGACGGAGGCTGACTACCAGCGCATCGCGGAAAGTACCGTTTCCGACCAGATCTCCGATCTCGCCTCGTCCGGCGTTTTCCTACGTATCACGAAGGAAAAGGTTCCGACCGAAAACGGAACGCTCGAAAAAAATCCAAACTATATGAATCCGTGCGGCTATCGACTCTGGAGTCAGGGCGAGGAAGCGCTCGACGATGAATCGACCGAACTTCTTTTTTTCACCGCCGAGTATCAGTGTAGCGCGGCCGAACCGAAGGATCGGATTCTCCAAGCAATCGAAGTTTCGAAGGCGATGAGCGTTCGAATTACGAAGACCCTCATGACCGCAGAAAAGGGGTTTTCTCCGCGGGACGCGCTCGGATCGGAAGGGTTTGCTGCCTCGCCGAGTGAGCGCTTCGCAGATCTTCTCGGGAGCTATACGTTCGCGTCCTACCTCTCGGAAGTTCGGGATACCTGGCTTCGCCGCTATCTTTTCCTGGCGAGTTCGTCCTGGCAGTGTGAACGCCCTTCGCTCGATTCGCTTTATCCGGAAGAGAGCACTGCTGAGCGCTCTTTCGTCTTCGATTCCCATTCCGGTGCTTCGCAGCGGAAGACCGAAAGTTTCAGCGAGCCGATGCGGACCGCGCTCGAGTGTGAAAAAGATTTTAAGGAGAACGGCTGCGAGCTAAAGTTTAGGAACTCGCTCGTCGAGCCGCTGAACTAGCGCCAAATTCCGACGATCGATGCGCTCGTCTGGTCGTGCAGACCCAGCGATCCGATTCCGAGCGTCTCTTCGATCGTTCGAAGGATGCTATAGTGGTCGTACCGCGCCGAGGATTTCGAACCGGGAATGACCGAGTCACCGTAAAGTGCCGTATAGATCTGATTTCCACCGAGCCGAGTACTTTCGTCAAAAGAAGCGATGACGAGCATATCCTGCATGAAGCGCCGATCCGAGAGGTGTGGAAAGAACGACTTCGTGAACCAGTTAGCCGCATAGGCGACGCCGGTGTCGTGTCCGTCGTTTTTCAAA